>NZ_JABEPH010000060.1:0-21294 GCF_013004495.1 Rhizobium sp. SEMIA 4085 | reverse complement strand
CCCAAAAGAACGCCCCCGCGCCACGCGGGCGGCGGGGCCTCTGTGGCGGCCCGCCGGGAGCTAAGGGATGGCGCGGCGGCGGGGCGGGCGTGGGGGGGGCGGGGGGCGCGGGCTAACGGGTGGGGGCGGGCGGCGGCGTTGGCGGCGTCGCGGTGGGACCCGCCCCGCCACTCTGCGTGGTTGGCGGCGCAGCCGGTGCCGGCGACTGGGACTGGATTTCCTGACCGGGCTGCTGTGGCGCTACCTCATCAGCTTCACGGTTGCCCCAGATCTCGACCGGTATCCAAACGACGAATGCAAGAATGAGCGCAACGACCAGAACCATCAGGATGCGGGCACCGGTGCGGCCCTGCTTTGCCTTCACCGCAGAGATCTGCTCTTCGGCATGCCGCCTTCCATCGGCGTTTTCCCAGCGCTTTTCCATCTGACGAGCCATCTTCGTCTCCCTTCGATGTCTCGCGGGCCGTATGCCGGCCCGCCTCAGAACTGTCGCTAGGAGCAACGGCTATGCGGCGGCATGGTTCCACCGCGCTTAGTAGCCTGCCTTCCGGTCCACCACGAACTCCAGCGGCTCACCGCGCTCGTAGCGGGCGATCTGTGCCTCGACATGGCGAAAGAGCGCATTCTCTTCGGAGATTGCGGCATCATGCGGGGTTATGAAGACACACTCCAAACCCCAGAGCGGATCTTCTGCCGGGAGCGGCTCGACCTCGAAGACGTCGAGCGATGCGCCGCCGAGCACACCGCTTTCAATCGCCGCAACGATGTCGCGTTGCACCTGGCTCCTGCCGCGCCCGGCATTGATGAAGACCGGCTTTCCGAGTGCACCGCCCCGATGAAGCTTTGCGAACAGCCGCGCGTCATAAAGGCCCGTCGTTTCCGGCGTTAGCGGCAGCAGGCCGACGAGGAAATCGGTCTTCGACAGGAAGATATCGAGTTCGCTTGCATCGAAGGTTTTTATCCCATCAAGTCGTTTGCGGCTTCGCGACCAGCCAATGACGTTGAAGCCCATGATCTTCAGCTTGCGAACGGCATCCTGCCCCAATACCCCAAGTCCCATAACGCCAACGGTGATTTCCGCAGCTTCCGGCGGCGCCATCTGGCTCCAGATCCGATCGCGCTGATGCCGGTCATGTTCGCGCTGCCGGCGCAGGTGCATCAGGCACTGCAGCACCACCCATTCGCTCATGCGAACCGTCAGGCTGCTGTCGACGAAGCGAACGATCGGCACGTCGGGCAGCCCCGAAAGGTTCATGAAGCTATCAACGCCGGCACCGCCCGAGAAGATGACCTTCAAGTTCTGTGCGCGTTCGAACAGGTCAGCATCCGGCTTCCACAGCAACGCATAGTCGATCGCGCTCAAATCGCGGCTTTTGGCCGCCGGATCGGCAAGATTGATGCTGCCTCGATCCGGAAAGGCGGTTTTCAGAATACGGGCGATGCCTTCGGGGTTGAACTTCAAATCGATGAGAACAGGAGGTCTTGCGGGCATGATCTTTTTACTGCTGGACGGCAGGCGTCGGCACTGCCTCGATATTGAAAGCGGCTGCCATCAGCGCCTTGGTATAGTCGTCTTTCGGCGCGCGGAAAATTTCTGCAGACGGCCCCTGCTCCACCACCTTGCCGAAACGCATGACGATGACGTCGTTGGCGAGCGCCTTGACGACTTTCAGGTCGTGGCTGATGAAGAGGTAGGCCAGATCGTGCTTCTTCTGCAGGTCGCGCAACAGATCGACGACCTGCGCTTGGACGCTCATGTCGAGCGCCGATGTCGGCTCGTCGAGCATGACGAAGCGCGGCTTCAGCACCATGGCGCGGGCAATCGCGATACGCTGACGCTGGCCGCCGGAGAATTCGTGCGGATAGCGCCAACGGGTCAGCGGGTCGAGGCCAACTTCTTCCAGCGCCCAGCAGACGCGCTGGTCCCGTTCTTCATGGGACTGCGAGCGCTCATGCACTTTCAGCCCTTCCGCGATGATATCGCCGACCGACATGCGCGGACTGAGCGACCCGTAAGGATCCTGGAAAACGACCTGAAGCTGGTTGCGCAGCGGCCGCATTTCGGTGAACGAATAGTCCGCTATATCCTTGCCGACGAAGCTGATGCGCCCTTTGGAGGAAATCAGCCGGGTGAGCGCCAGGCCAAGCGTCGTCTTGCCCGAGCCGGATTCGCCGACAACTCCGAGCGTCTGGCCGGCGCGCAGCGAAAGATCGATGCCGTCGACGGCCTTCACATGGTCAACGACCCTGCGCATCAATCCGGCCTTGATCGGGAACCAGACCCGGATATCGGAGCCCTCCATCACCAACGGCTTGGACGGATCGGCAACAGGCGGCTCGCCGCGCGGCTCCGCGGCCAAGAGATGGCGGGTGTAGTCATGCTTCGGATTGCTGAAGACCTCTTCGACCGTACCCGTCTCGACAATCCTGCCTTTGGTCATGACGCAGACGCGATCAGCGAACTTGCGGACGATGCCGAGATCATGGGTGATGAAGAGCAGCGACATGCCGTGCGCGCCTTTCAGCTTGCGCAGCAGGTCCAATATCTGTGCCTGGACCGTGACATCGAGCGCCGTCGTCGGCTCGTCGGCGATCAGCAGTTCGGGTCGGTTGGCGAGTGCCATCGCGATCATGACGCGCTGGCGCTGGCCGCCGGAAAGCTCGTGCGGATAGGCTTTCAGCCGCTTTTCCGGCTCGCGGATGCCGACTTGGTTCAAGAGTTCCAGCACCCGCGTGCGGGCCGCCTGGCCCGTCACGCCCTGGTGCAGATCGAGGATTTCGGCGATCTGCTTTTCGATCGTGTGAAGCGGATTGAGCGAGGTCATCGGCTCCTGGAAGATCATCGTGATGTCGTTGCCGCGCACCTCGCGCAGCGCCTTTTCCGATGCCTTGAGTAAATCCTTGCCCTTGAAGAAGATTTCGCCAGTCGGATGGCTTGCAGCAGGATAAGGCAAAAGCCGCAGGATGGAATTTGCGGAGACGGACTTGCCCGACCCGGATTCGCCGACCAGCGCGACGACCTCGCCCTTCTTGATGTCGAAGGAGATGCGATCGACAGCCAGCGATGTTTCACCGCTTTGATGGAAGGCGACGGAAAGATCGCGGACGGACAGAAGGGGTTCAGGCATCTGGCTCATGCGAAGGTCTTTCTCGGGTCAAACGCGTCGCGAACGGCCTCGCCGATGAAGATCAGCAGGGAAAGCATGATCGACATGGTGAAGAAGGCCGCCAGCCCCAGCCATGGCGCCTGAAGATTGGCCTTGCCCTGCGCGATCATCTCGCCGAGCGACGGCGAGCCGGGCGGCATGCCGAAGCCCAGGAAGTCGAGCGAAGTGAGCGTCGTGATCGAGCCGGACAGGATGAAGGGCAGGAACGTCAAGGTCGCCACCATGGCGTTCGGCAGCATATGGCGCCACATGATCGTCCGGTTATTGACACCGAGCGCGCGGGCGGCGCGGACATATTCGAAGTTGCGGGCGCGCAAGAACTCCGCGCGCACGACACCGACGAACCCCACCCATGAGAAGAGCAGCATGATGCCGAGCAGCACAAAAAAGCCCGGTGGCAGGATCGCGGCGATGATCAGCAAGATGTAGAGCACCGGCATCGACGACCATATCTCGATGAAGCGCTGCAGTAGCAGGTCCGTCCAACCGCCGAAATAACCTTGCACGGCGCCGGCCGTCACGCCGACAATTGCCTAGCAGATGGTCAATGCCAAGCCGAAGAGCACGGAAACACGAAAACCGTAGATGATGCGCGCCAGCACGTCGCGCGCCTGGTCGTCCGTTCCGAGCCAGTTGAGATTGCCGTAGTTGCAATTGGGGTCGTTGACGCCTTGCGGATAGCCGGAGCAGCGCTCCTCCTTGCTCATCAGCCAGAACGGCGGCGTCGGCGCGGAATGCGGGATGTTGGAATTCACCGATCGATAGGAATAATGGATCGGCGGCCAGATCATCCAGCCATTGGCTTTGATCTCGTCGGCAATCACATCCGAGCGGTAATCCGTTTCCGCCAGGAAGCCGCCGAACTTTTCCTCCGGATAATCCACCAGCACCGGAAACAGGATTTCACCCTTGTAGGATGCGATGATCGGCTTGTCGTTGGCGATGAATTCCGAAAACAGCGTCAGGACGAACAGCGCCATGAACAGCCAGAACGACCAGTAGCCGCGCCGGTTTGCCTTGAAATTCCGCCAGCGGCGAATGTTCGTTGGGGAAAGCAGGCCCTTGCGCGGTGGCTTGACCGGCGTGACGGGCGTCGGATTGGCAGCCGCATCCATCAGACATCCCTCCGCTCGAAATCGATGCGTGGATCGATCCAGGTATAGATCAGGTCCGAGAGCAGGCTGACGAAAAGGCCGAGCAGCGAGAAGATGTAGAGCGTCGCAAAGACAATCGGGTAATCGCGGTTGACGACCGAGAGATAGCCGAGGCGGCCGAGTCCGTCGAGCGAGAAGATATTTTCGATCAGCAGCGAGCCGGTGAAGAAGGCGGAAATGAAGGCGCCCGGAAAACTGGCGATGACGATCAGCATGGCATTGCGGAAGACATGACCGTAGAGCACCTGGCGCTCATTCAACCCTTTGGCGCGGGCCGTCGTGACATATTGTTTCTTGATCTCCTCGATGAAGGAATTCTTCGTCAGCAGCGTCGTCGTCGCAAAGGCGGAAAGCGAGAGCGAAATCAGCGGCAGCGTCAGGTGCCAGAAATAATCGAGCGGCTTCTGCCACCAGGCGAGCTGGTCGAAATTATCCGACACCAATCCGCGGAGCGGAAACCAGTTATAGAACGAGCCGCCGGCGAAAAGCACGATCAAGAGGATGCCGAATAAGAAGCTCGGCACGGCGTAACCGATGATAATGGCGCCGGACGTCCATACGTCGAAGGTCGAACCATCCTTCACCGCCTTGCGGATGCCGAGCGGAATGGAGATGGCATATGAGAAAATCATGATCCAGATGCCGAGCGAAACCGAAACCGGCAGCTTTTCCTTGATGAGATCGAGCACCGAGGTATTGCGGAAGAAGCTCTCGCCGAAATCGAAACGGATGTAATTCCACATCATTTCCAGAAAGCGCGTCAGTGGCGGCTTGTCGAAGCCGAACTGCTTTTCGAGCTTGGCGATCAGTTCCGGATCCAGGCCCTGGGCACCGCGGTAACTGGAACCGCTGTCATCAAACTGCTGTGCGAGATCGCCGCCGCCGGAAATCCTTTGGTCGGCACTATCCGCCTGACCGGTCAGCTGCGCGATGACCTGCTCGACAGGGCCACCCGGGGCAAACTGAATGACGGTAAAGGAAATTGCCATGATGCCGACAATCGTCGGTATCATCAAAAGCAGGCGTCGAAGAATGTATGCTCCCATCAGCGCGCAGCCTTCCAGGTCTCGAAATTCATTGCGGTGCGCGTCGCATCAAGAGTCTTCAATCCGCCAGCCTTCCCGCCGGGCGCACCGGCTTTTCAGGGTTTTCCGAAGTGATTCGGGTGGTCCATTTGGAACCCAGCCGTTCCGGCAATGCAAGCCCGCTATTTTGCATCCTTCGACCACCAGACATCCGGAAAGCCAAGGGCGTAGGCTGGCAGCTCAGCCGGCCGTGTGACCGTGTTCCAATAGGCAATCCAATAGGTGTCACGATAAAAGAGCGGTATGACATAGTGGTTGGCAAGCAGCACGCGGTCCATGGCCTTGATCGCCGCCACCTGTTCGTCGCGGTTCGGCGCGAAGATGATCATGCGAACAAGCGCGTCGACTGCCGGATTGGCAATGCCGGCATAATTGCGGGAGCCCTGTTGAGCAACCGAACCCGATCCCCAGTAGTCGGCTTGCTCGTTGCCCGGATTCATCGTCTCTGCCCAGACGTTCCAGATCATGTCGTAGTCAAAGCTGCGCACCCGATTGGTATATTGCGAGGCATCGACAGTCCGCACCCGCGCATCCACGCCGATCTTCTTGAGGTTGTTGACGTAGGGCACGACCCAGCGCTCCAGCATCGGGCTGGACAGCAGGATCTCGAAACTCATCGGCTGGCCGGTCTTGGCATTGACCATGCGGTTGCCCTTGAGGTTCCAGCCGGCCTCCTTGAAAAGCGCGATCGCCTTGCGCAGGTTGTCGCGGCTCTTCTGTGGATCGCCGCCGACCGGGTTGCTGTAGGGTGCGGTGAAGACTTCCGGCGGCACCTTGTCCTTCAACCCTTGAAGAATCTCCAGTTCCCGGCCTTGCGGCAGGCCGGAAGCGGCAAGCTCGGTATTCCAGAAATAGCTGTCGATACGCTTGTAGCTATTAAAGGCGACCGTGCGGTTCAGCTCTTCGAAATCGAACCCGTAGTTCAGCGCCTCGCGCACCCTCTCGTCCTTGAAGACGTCACGCCGCATGTTGGGCACCAGAGCCTGCAGAATGCCGGTGGCACGCAGCGGGTTGGGGACTTCCTCCTTCTTGACGCGGCCTTCCATTACGGCCGGAAAATCGTATCCGGTGGCCCAGCGGCTTGCCTGCGTTTCCTGCCAGTAATCGACATTGCCGGAGCGGAAGGCCTCGAATTCCACGTCACGGTCGCCGAAATAAGTGTATGTGACCGAACGGAAGTTGTTCTGGCCGACATTCACATTGATGTCCTTTCCCCAATAATCATCCCGCAGCTCGTAGCGGATGGTGGAGCCTGCGGAGAAGGCAGCGATCTTGTATGGTCCCGACCCCATCACCGGCTCGAGCGTCGTCTTCGAAATATCCCGAGGCTTGCCATCCGGGCCGGTGCCCTCCCACCAATGTTTGGGGACGACAACAAGCTGGCCTAGAATGTTGGGCAGTTCCTTGTTGTGTTTTTCGTCGAAGGTGAACTTCACATCGCGATCGCCCACCTTCTCTGCCTTGGCGACATGCTTGTAATAATTGGCCTGAAGCGGGCTAAGTTCCTTTGTCTTGTCGAAGCTGAAGATGACGTCTTCAGGCGTCACAGGTCGGCCATCCGCCCATTTCGCCTCCACGCGAAGCCGGAACGTCGCGCTCGATACGTCGTCAGGATAGGAAACGCCCTCCGCCAGAAGGCCATATGACGAGAGCACTTCGTCATCGGCAGATTTCAGTAAGGTTTCGAAGGACAATGCCAGCCCGATCGCAGCCTCGCCCTTCGCAAGCAGCGGGTTGAAGGTGTCAAAAGTGCCGGATGTCGAAAGCCTCAGATTCCCGCCTTTCGGTGCGTCCGGATTGACGTAATCGAAATGCTTGAAGCCGGGCTGGTATTTGAGTTCGCCTATCGTCGACGAGCCAATCCTGAAGTTCTGGTCTTGCGCCGAGACTCCCAGTGGCAAGGAGATCAAGGCAACCAGAGCAACGAGCAAACTTCTTTTCGACCACGCGACCGCCATTCACCAAACCCCGCCATTTTAGCTTTCTTCGAGAATACGGGAAATACAGGCAAAAAACAGGAAAGTGTGACGTTTTCGTCCATCTCGCAAAATTTTGACCGAGTTCAAGCCCCAGAACACGGGTTCCCAAGCCGCCTTGCCAACGTCGTCCCGAACCTTGCTGCCAAAACATCGATTCACCAAAATTGCTTTTCACGGTAGATTCGATGCAAATCACTCCGGCAGACATTCAGGATACCGCATGACATTCCGCCTTGCTTCGCCTTTCCAGACAATCGGCAGACTCGCTTTGGCGGGTATTGTCGGTGCAAGCCTGATTGCGGGCGATGCGGGAGCACAGCAGAAACAGCCGAGTCCCGGCAGCGCCAAAGCACTCTTCGGTTCGGTTTCCCTGCCCGCACAGGGCCCGGCCCAACCGATCGGCTTCTATTCGAAAGGGTGCATGCTGGGCGGCGTCGCCTTGCCCGTGGATGGTCCGACATGGCAGACGATGCGCCTTTCCCGAAACCGCCGCTGGGGCGATCCGGCGATGATTGCATTGCTAGAGCAATTGTCCCGCGATGCGCGACAGAAGATCGGCTGGCCGGGGCTGCTGGTCGGTGATATTGCCCAACCTCGCGGCGGGCCGATGTTCAACGGCCACGCCTCGCATCAGATCGGCCTCGATGCCGACGTCTGGCTAACGCCGATGCCTTCACGCCGGATGACAGCGCAGGAGCGCGAAGATCTTCCCTTCACCACGACGCTGCAGAAGGGGAAGTTCCTGACAATCGATCCCACGGTCTGGACGCAATCCCATGCCAAACTGTTGATGCTTGCGGCAAGCTATCGCGAGGTGGAACGCATTTTCGTCAACCCCGCAATCAAGAAAAAGATGTGCGACACCTGGACGGGCGACCGCACGAACCTCGGCAAGCTGCGCCCGATCTACGGCCACGATTCGCATTTCCACATTCGTATGAAATGTCCGCCGGGCGCTGCGGCCTGCAAGCCGCAGGCGCCAATTACCGACGACGATGGCTGCGGCAAGTCGCTGGCCTGGTGGTTCACCAAGGAGCCGTGGGCCGCACCGAAGCCCAATGCCCGGCCACCTAAGCCCCCGCGCGAAATGATGGTGTCCGATCTTCCGAAATCTTGTGCGGCCGTTCTGGATGCGCCGGCCGCTGCATCCATGGCGGCGACTAACGGCGGCTCGGCCGCAACCGCCCTGACAGTCGCACCGGCCGTACCTGCAGCAGCCGGAGACCTTCTTCCTGCCGTTGGCCCGGTTCCCACCGACAAGCCCTTGGTGCAATAAGAGCGGAAATGCTTGTTTTTCAAATCGTGGGCTTGTTATAGAAGCGGCTGCCAAATCGATTGAATTCATGGGATGGAGGTTCTTTTTCATGGCCGGCGGCAAATGCCTCGCATTGATTGCGCATGACCAGAAGAAGAACGAGATGGCGGAATTTGCCCGCCGCAACAAAGACCAGCTTTCCAAATGGCAGATCGTGGCAACCGGAACAACCGGCGGCCGCGTCCTCGACGCGGTGCCCGATCTCGATGTCACCCGGCTGAAGAGCGGGCCGCTCGGCGGCGATCAGCAGATCGGCGCATTGATTTCGACCGGTGAAGTCGGCGCGCTTATCTTTTTTGTCGATCCATTGACGCCGATGCCGCATGATGTTGACGTGAAGGCATTGATGCGGCTTGCAATCGTTTACGATATTCCAATGGCGCTGAACGAAGCGACTGCCGAAAAGCTCATCCCGACTCTGCACGCCTAGACACGGAACCGGCTATGTCCATGCTCAACACCAGCGATGCCCACCTGCCCTTTCCGATCCTGATTGGCGATATCGGCGGAACGAATGCGCGCTTCTCCATTCTTGCGGACGCCGCCGCCGAGGCCGTCAATTTCCCGAACGTTCGCACGGCCGATTTCAAAACCATCGATGAAGCGATCCTGATGGGCGTTTTTGCAAAGACGGACATGCGCCCGCGGGCGGCTATTCTCGCCGTTGCCGGCCCGATCAATGGCGATGAAATTCCGCTGACCAATTGCGACTGGATCGTCCGTCCTCATACGATGCTTGAAGGTCTCGGCATCGAGGACGTGATTGTCATCAACGACTTCGAGGCGCAGGCACTGGCAATTTCCGCGCTCGGTGAGAACGATCGTGAGCGCATTGGCAC
The DNA here is from genome assembly GCF_013004495.1 of Rhizobium sp. SEMIA 4085. Lineage (NCBI taxonomy): Bacteria > Pseudomonadati > Pseudomonadota > Alphaproteobacteria > Hyphomicrobiales > Rhizobiaceae > Rhizobium > Rhizobium sp. SEMIA 4085. The sequence goes on along the minus strand of NZ_JABEPH010000060.1, from coordinate 11,755 downwards.
CGCATCGAGAGAGCTTGTCGCTTCCCGTGTTGTGCTCGGTCCGGGAACCGGCCTCGGCGTTGGCGGGCTTGTGCACGCGCAAGGCTCATGGATCCCGGTGCCGGGCGAAGGCGGCCATGTCGATCTCGGACCACGCAGCATGCGCGATCTGGAAATCTTTCCATATATCGAGACGATCGAGGGCCGCGTTGCGGCCGAACAGATCCTTTGCGGGCGCGGCATTGTCAATCTCTACCGCGCGATATGCAAGGCGGACGGCATTGATTCCAAATACCGCGATCCGGCCGATATCACCTCTCATGCGCTTGCTGAAACCGACAAGACGGCCGTGGAGACCATCTCGCTTTTTTCAACTTACCTCGGCCGGCTCGCGGGCGATCTGGCGATGATCTTCATGGCCAAAGGCGGCGTCTATCTTTCAGGCGGCATCTCGCAGAAGATCCTGCCTGCATTGAGACGGTCGGAATTCCGCGCCGCGTTCGAGGACAAAGCGCCGCACTCGCACTGGCTGAGGGCGATTCCGACTTATGTGGTGACTCACCCGCTTGCAGCTCTTGCCGGGCTTTCCTTCTATGCCCGCCAGCCCGCAAGCTTCGGCGTCTCGACCGAAGGCCGCCGCTGGCGCCGATAGCGCCGCTCTAGCCAAAGGCGCGCCAACTCTTTATAGAGCCGCCCCAAGCGCGCGGCTCATGTGGCGCACGTAGTCCGAGACAGGAAGCTTCATTTTTGGAATCGTCCGCGAACAAAAAGCGCACCGTCAGCAGCGATACCATCACCGGCGTCTTGAAGCGCATCATCGCCGAAAACGGCCGTGATCATATTGGGGGCTATGCTTTCGCGATCAGCTGCCTCGTTGTTGTCGCACTTTCGACTGCGTTCACCGCCTGGATCATGAAGGTAATCATTGACGAAGCCTTCGCAAATCGCCGTGCGGACATGGTCTGGATCATTTGTCTTTCGATCTTCATCGCATTCGTACTGCGTGGCTTTGCGAGCTACGGCCAAGCGGTTGCTCTGTCCAGGATCGGAAACAACATCGTGGCGCGCTACCAGCGGCGCCTTTATGCCCACCTGATGACGCTGTCCGTCGGCTTCTACAACGAAGCCCGCTCGGCGCACATCGCAGCGCAAGTCAGCCAGAATGTCGGCGGCATCCGCGATGTCATGAATCTGACCATCACGTCGACTGCGCGAGACCTGCTCACTTTCATAGCGCTGCTCGGCGTGATGGTTTTTCAGGATCCGCTGCTAAGTCTTGCAGTCTTCATCCTGGCTCCGCCGCTCCTTTACGGCTTGCGATATCTTTCCAAGCGTCTGCGTCAGGTGACCAGGGAAGCGATTCATCTCAACAGCCATGTCTTGGGCGCAATGCAGGAAACGATCCAGGGAATTGCGATCGTCAAAGCCTTCACAATGGAGGGCGAACTGGTACGCAAGCTCAACAAGCTTGTCGGGGCTGCTGAAAACCGCGCAAATCGGATCGCGCGCCTCTCGGAGCGCAATGCGCCGATGACGGAGACCTTCGCCGGTTTCGCCGTCGCCAGCATCCTTGCCTATGCCGCTTACCGTTCGATCTATCATAACGTGCCGCCGGGCGCATTCTTCTCCTTCGTAACGGCATTGCTGCTCGCCTACGATCCGGCCCGCCGTCTTGCAAGACTGCAGGTTCAGCTGGAACGCGCCGTCGTCAATGCCCGCATGATCTACGAGCTGCTCGACATGGAGCCGCGTCAGCGCGACCTTCCTGATGCCAAGCCGTTGAATGTGACGGATGCCCGCATCGAATTCCGTGACGTGTCCTTCGCGTACAGTGCCGATCCGATCCTCAACAACGTGAGTTTTGTTGCAGAAGGCGGCAAGACGACGGCGCTTGTGGGCCCTTCCGGTGCCGGCAAATCAACGGTCATCAATCTCATTCCACGCTTCTTCGACCCGAAGAGCGGACAGATTTTCATCGATGGTCAGGATATTGCACACGTCACCAAACAGTCGCTTCGCCAGCAACTCGCCTATGTGTCGCAGCAGCCGTATCTCTTCGAAGGCACGATCCGCGAAAACATCCGATACGGGCGGCCGGAAGCGACGGACGCCGAGGTCGAAGAGGCTGCCCGGCTTGCCTACGCCCATGAATTCATCCTCGCGCAATCCAACGGCTACGACACGCCCGTCGGCGAAAACGGCGTGACGCTGTCAGGCGGCCAGCGCCAGCGACTGTCGATCGCCCGGGCGCTCGTCCGGAAAGCGCCGATCCTGCTTCTCGACGAGGCTACATCGGCACTCGATACGGAATCCGAAGCGGCCGTGCAGAGGGCGCTCGATGAAGCGATGACCGGCCGCACCGTCGTCGTCATCGCCCATCGTCTTTCGACGGTCGTACGTGCCGACAAGATGGTCGTGATGCAGCAGGGCCGTGTCGTCGAAGAAGGCAATCACGAGACGCTTGCGAAGCGCAACGACGGACTTTACGCTCGCCTCAACAATCTTCAGCGGCCCGCCGCCTCCGATTCTTTTTGACACGGATTATGAGCTGACATGAGCGATGCTGCGATGAAGCTGGTGGTGGTTGGGGCAGCGGGTCGCATGGGACAAACGCTGATCCGGCTTATCGATTCCATGGAGGGTGTCACGCTGCATGCGGCCGTGGCCCGGCCCGGCTCGCCATTCGTCGGCAAGGATGCAGGCGAAATCGCAGGCCTTGGACCGAACGGCGTCATAATTGGGGACGACCCTCTCGCGGCCTTTCTTCATGCCGACGGCCTCCTGGATTTTACAACGCCCGGGACGACAAACGAATTTGCTGCACTCGCCGCCCAGGCGCGCATCGTCCATGTCATCGGCACCACCGGGTGTTCGGATGCGGATAACGCCAAGATCGCGGCAGCATCGCGTCATGCGCGTATCGTGAAATCGGGCAATATGAGCCTTGGCGTGAACCTTCTCAGCGTTTTCGTAGAGCAAGCTGCACGAGCGCTCGATGCTGCCGATTGGGATATCGAAATCCTCGAAATGCACCACAAGCGCAAGGTCGATGCGCCGTCGGGCACCGCACTGCTTCTGGGAGAAGCTGCCGCCAAAGGCCGGAATATCGACCTGTCGTCGCAATCCGTCCGCGTCCGCGACGGCCATACCGGCGCGCGCGAGACGGGTACGGTCGGTTTTGCGACGCTGCGCGGCGGTTCGGTGATCGGCGAACATTCCGTTCTCTTCGCCGGAGAAGGCGAGATAGTATCGATGTCGCACAGCGCCGCTGACCGCTCGATCTTCGCGCGCGGCGCCATCAAGGCGGCACTCTGGGCGCGCGACAAGAAGCCCGGCTTTTACTCCATGCTCGACGTGCTCGGGCTCTCCTCACATTGATCTCACTACGGAGGCATATTTCATGAGCGGCACCCTCGTCCTCGTTCGCCACGGCCAGAGCGACTGGAACCTGAAAAATCTCTTCACCGGCTGGAAGGACCCGGATCTCACCGAACTTGGCATCGAAGAAGCCAATACGGGAGGGCAGGCGCTTGCCGACTACGGCATAAAATTCGATGTCGCCTTCACGTCGGCGCTCGTGCGTGCGCAGCACACGCTGACGCTCATTCTCGACAAGATTGGCCAGCCTGACCTCAAGACCATCCGCGACCAGGCGCTGAACGAGCGCGACTACGGTGACCTCTCGGGCCTCAACAAGGACGATGCCCGCGCCAAATGGGGCGAGGAGCAGGTTCATATCTGGCGGCGTTCCTACGACGTCCCGCCTCCTGGCGGCGAAAGCCTGCGCGACACCGGCGCGCGCGTCTGGCCTTACTATCTCACCGAGATCTTGCCACGCGTACTGCGCGGTGAAAAAGTGCTCGTCGCTGCCCACGGCAACTCGCTGCGTTCGCTGGTCATGGTGCTGGACCGCCTGACCAAGGAACAGATCCTGGCACTCAACCTCGCGACCGGCGTTCCCATGGTCTACAAGCTCAATGCCGACTCCACCGTCGCTTCCAAGGAAGTGCTCGGCGATATGTCCGGGGCGCATTAAGCCTTCGACATCTCATTCAAAAGCCGGGCTCGCTGCCCGGCTTTTTCAATTCAATTCTCTATCGTGAACTGCACCCTGTCGGCTGCAAAGCGGCTGATCGAATACTGAACCGGCACGCCGTCAAGATCGGTATTCATTGCCTTGGCGATGAGCAGGATGGCGCCTGGCGTCAATTCCAGCGTGGCGATGTCGTGTGAATCGGCGTGAGCGGCGGTAATCTCGGTCGTTGCGCGGACGTAATCCGGCAGTCCGGGGTCGGCAAAGGCCTTGGGGATCGATTCCGTCTTGCGATAGACTTCGTCGATACCGGCAAACCGGTCGGCCGGAAACCATGTCGTTGCGCAAGATACCGGCCGCTTGTCGGCCAGGCGCAATGTTTCGAGACGGATCACCCCCGTCCCGGACCTAAGCTTCAGCCAGCGCGCAACGTCAGCATCAGCCCTCTCTTGCGCATGGTCAAGCAGCAGGCCGCGCATCTCGCGCGCCTGAGCGCCAATACCGGCGGTGAAGCGCGTACGCCGCGTGATCGGAAAATTCAGCCTGTCCTTCCGCTCGATCAAGGTGCCGCGGCCCTGCACTGCGCGCACGATGCCTTCCTGAGCAAGGGCGGCAAGCGCGCTTCTGACCGTATGGCGATTGACGCCGAATTGCAGCGCCAGGACAGTTTCCGGCGGCACCATGCCGGTCTCGTCATAAGCCCCGGCACTGATTGCGTCGCGAATCCGGTCCGCGATCTGGCGCCAGAGCGCCACGCCCGTCTGTCTCTGTACCTGGTTCAGTCCGGCCATTCGTTCCCGCCCCGCACGTTCCCTTGAGTGATGTCACACGCTTGTCACGTCTTCACCTTAAGGCTACAAATACCTTGTATGGTTGTCTATATCAATAGACATTTAAAGGAGCGGCGATGACGTCAGCGAAACAAAAGCGCCTTGCGACCCAGCCCGAGATTGATCGCAAGCGCGTTGCCGATCTTCTCGCGCGGGCTGACCCGCACGAACTCGTTGGTGCCTTTGACGCACTCGCTGAAAAGCCATCGGTTCAACCGGTGCGCGGGCCGGAAACCGGTCTGGTGATGGTGCGCGGCCGCATCGGCGGCGGCGGCGCCGCCTTCAATCTCGGCGAGGTCACGGTTACGCGCGCAACAATACGGCTTGGTTCCGGCGCCGTGGGTCATGCACAGGCGCTCGGCACGGACCGCGAAAAGGTAAGGCTTGCCGCGATCTTCGACGCACTGTGGCAGGACGATGCGATGAAGGATTTCGTCGAGGAGAGGCTGCTTTCGCCGATCGCGGCGCGGATCGCTGGGGTCGATCGCCGCAAGGCGGACGAGACGGCGGCGACACGGGTCGATTTCTTCACCATGGTGCGCGGAGACGACTGATGAGCCTCAAGACAGAAGCCCTGACAGGTGGTTTTGCCGAACCGGTCTTCCACGCCCAAAGCGTCTTCAAGACCATGATGGATGGCATGGCGCGTCCCGGCACGATCCAGACCATCGCGCCCGAAGTTGCGCCACCTGCGCCACTTGGCGTAGCTGCAGGTGCAATTGCGCTGACACTGTGCGACCATGATACACCGGTTTGGCTCTCTTCGGGGCTCGCGAAATCGGCAATGCTTGATTGGCTCGGCTTTCACACCGGCGCGCCCGTGGTGCCTCAAAGGGCCGAAGCCAGCTTTGCCTTTATTGAGCACGGCGTGACGCTTTCCTCGTTCGGACTCTTTGCCTTAGGCACGCAGGAATATCCTGATCGCTCGACAACGCTGATCGTCGAACTTGCAGGACTCGAAGGCGGCCGCCGGCTGGCCTTGACAGGCCCCGGCATTCAAAGCGTGAACGAGATTGCGCCTGTTGGCCTGCCAGAGGCGTTCCTGCGGCTCTGGACGGAAAACCACGCCCTCTTTCCGCGTGGCATCGACCTCGTGCTGACGGCAGGCAGCCGTTTCCTCTGCTTGCCGCGCACCACCAAGATCATCGCAACGGAGATGTGAGCCATGTATGTTGCCGTCAAAGGGGGTGAGGCCGCCATCGAGAACGCCCATCGCCTGCTTGCCGACCGCCGTCGCGGCGACCGCTCGCTGCCTGCGATCGGCATCGACCAGATCGTCGCACAGCTGGCCCTTGCCGTCGACCGTGTCATGGCGGAAGCCTCGCTCTACGACCGCACGCTCGCCGCACTTGCCGTCCGTCAATCGCGCGGCGACATGATCGAGGCAATTTTCCTGCTGCGCGCCTATCGCACGACGCTGCCACGCTTCGGCTATTCGAAACCGCTCGACACCGCGGCGATGAAGATCGAGCGCCGCGTTTCGGCGACCTACAAGGATTTGCCGGGCGGCCAGCTTCTCGGTCCGACCTTCGACTATACGCACCGACTGCTCGATCCTTCGCTGCTTTCCGACGAGACCGTTGAAGAACCGGCGCAACGCCCTGCCGAAGCCGGCCGCATGATCCGCGTGTCGGAGATCCTTGGCCAGGAGGGGCTGATCGAGGCCGACGGCGATATGCCGGAGGATCACGAGATCGGTGACCTTACTCGTGAACCGATGGAATTTCCGATGAGCCGCGACCTTCGCCTGCAGGCGCTCGCCCGCGGCGACGAGGGCTTCCTCCTGGCACTCGGCTACTCCACGCAACGAGGCTACGGCCGCAATCATCCCTTCACGGGGGAAATCCGCATCGGCGAGGTCGAAGTGGAGTTTTATGTTCCCGAACTCGGCTTTGCCGTGTCGCTTGGCGCGATCCAATTGACCGAATGCCAGATGGTCAATCAGTTCAAGGGTTCGGCCAAGGCACCGCCGCAGTTCACGCGCGGCTACGGCCTCGTCTTCGGCCAGAGCGAACGGAAGGCGATGTCGATGTCGCTGGTCGATCGCGCGCTACGCGCCGAAGAGCTCGGGGAAGACATCACGGCGCCGGCACAGGACGAGGAATTCGTCATTTCTCACTCCGACAATGTCCAGGCGACCGGTTTCGTCGAGCATCTGAAATTGCCGCACTATGTGGATTTTCAGGCCGAACTGGACCTTGTCCGCCGCATGCGCCGCGACTTCGAGGCAAACCGAGCCGGCGGCGACACCATCAAGGAGGCGGCCGAATGAGTGATCTTGCCAGCTACAACTTCGCCTATCTCGACGAGCAGACCAAGCGGATGATCCGCCGCGCCATCCTCAAGGCAATCGCGATTCCCGGTTATCAGGTGCCTTTTGCTTCGCGCGAAATGCCCATGCCCTATGGGTGGGGCACCGGTGGAGTGCAGGTGACTGCTTCAATCATCGGGCCGGACGACGTGCTCAAGGTCATCGACCAGGGCGCCGACGACACCACAAACGCTGTCTCCATCCGCGCCTTCTTCCAGAAGGTCGCAAACGTCGCGGTGACCACCCACACCAGGGACGCGACGATCATCCAGACGCGCCACCGCATCCCGGAAGAAACGCTCGGAGCCAACCAAGTGCTCGTCTACCAAGTGCCGATCCCCGAACCGCTCCGCTTCCTCGAGCCACGTGAAACCGAAACGCGAAAGATGCATGCGCTAGAAGAATACGGCCTCATGCATGTGAAGCTCTATGAGGACATCGCCCATAACGGCCGCATCTCCAAGACATATGCCTATCCGGTGAAGGTCGCCGGCCGCTACGTGATGGATCCTTCGCCGACGCCAAAATTCGACAATCCGAAAATGCATCTGTCGAACGCGCTGCAGCTCTTCGGCGCCGGCCGCGAGAAACGGATCTATGCCGTGCCGCCCCATACGGAAGTCGTCAGCCTCGATTTCGAAGACTACCCTTTTGAAATCCAGCGCTTCGGCAAACCCTGCGCGCTTTGCGGCGCGGAGGATGTCTATCTCGACGAAGTGATCCTCGACGATAAGGGCGGCCGGATGTTCGTCTGCTCCGATACCGACCATTGCGAAGACCGCCGCGAGCAGGGACATGCAGGCGAGATGCTTGCGCCGAAGGAGGCTGCGGAGTGACCGACACCCCTCTCCTCAAAGTCAACGACGTTTCGAAATTCTATGGCAATCGTATCGGCTGCCGGAATGCCTCTTTCGAGCTCTGGCCGGGCGAAGTGCTGGCCGTCGTGGGCGAATCCGGTTCCGGCAAAACGACGCTACTCAATTGTATCTCGACGCGCCTGATGCCGACGACCGGCAGCGTCGAATATCATATGCGCGACGGAAACTATCGCGATCTCTACCGCATGAACGAGGCAGAGCGTCGCTTCCTGATGCGCACCGATTGGGGTTTCGTGCACCAGAATCCGGCCGACGGCCTGCGCATGACGGTGTCGGCCGGGGCCAATGTCGGCGAACGGCTGATGGCGATCGGCGACCGGCACTACGGCAAAATCCGCTCGACTGCCATCGACTGGCTGGAGCGTGTCGAAATCGACGCCGGCCGCATTGATGATCAGCCCCGCGCTTTTTCGGGCGGCATGCGCCAGCGCCTGCAGATCGCCCGCAATCTCGTCACCAGCCCGCGGCTCGTCTTCATGGACGAACCAACCGGCGGCCTCGACGTCTCGGTTCAGGCGCGCCTGCTCGATCTGGTTCGAGGTCTCGTCAATGATCTCGGCCTTTCGGCCATCATCGTCACGCACGATCTCGCCGTCGCGCGTCTGCTCTCGCATCGCATGATGGTGATGAAGGATGGCTATGTCATTGAGCACGGTCTGACCGATCGGGTGCTCGATGACCCGCGCGAGCCCTACACACAATTGCTCGTCTCATCGATCCTGCAGGTCTGAAAGGCAACAATCATGGCAACGCCCCTCGTCATTTCCGAAGTCTCGAAGAGCTTCACGATGCATTTGCGCGATGGCATCAAGCTGCCGGTCATCTCCGATGTCGCCTTCTCCGTTGCTGCCAGCGAATGCGTCGTCCTTGGGGGCCCTTCTGGCATCGGCAAGAGTTCGCTGCTCAAAATGATTTACGGCAACTACGCCGTCGACACCGGCCAGATCCTGATCAGTCACAAAGGCCGGGTTGTCGATCTTGCCGCTGCGGACCCACGCGCCGTTATCGATGTCCGCCGTCATACGCTGGGCTATGTCAGCCAGTTCCTGCGCACCGTGCCGCGCGTTGCCGCGATCGATGTCGTTGCCGAACCACTGGTTGCCCGCGGAGAGGCCGCAGCCGGCGCTCGCGAAAAAGCCGCAGCACTGCTTGAAAAGCTCAATCTTCCCGAAGCGTTATGGCAACTGCCGCCTGCGACTTTCTCGGGTGGCGAGCAGCAGCGCGTCAACATCGCTCGCGGTTTTATCACAGAGCATACGGTGCTGCTGCTCGATGAGCCGACCGCTTCTCTCGATGCGACAAACCGCGCCGTGGTCGTCGGCATGATCGCGGAGAAAAAAAAGACCGGCGTTGCGCTTCTCGGCATATTCCATGACGAGGAGGTGCGAGAGGCGGTCGCCGATCGCATCCTCGACGTCCAGCAGTTTTCGCCGCGAAAGGCGGTCGCAGCATGAGCCGGAAGCTGGGCGACACGCCCTATATTCATGAGACCGCCTCCGTCAGCGATGCCACACTTGGCCGTTATACGGAAATATCCGAACGCTGCCGGATCAGCGAAGTCGAATTCGGCGATTATTCCTACATCATGCAGGACGGCTCCATCTGGTGCGCGACGATCGGCAAGTTCGTAAACATTGCCGCCGCAGTTCGCATCAACGCGACCAACCATCCGACATGGCGTGCGACGTTGCATCACTTCACCTATCGCGCCGCGGACTACTGGCCGGATGCGAACATGGAGACGGAATTCTTCGAATGGCGACGTTCCAACCGCGTCGTCATCGGTCATGATGTCTGGATCGGCCACGGGGCCACCATCCTGCCCGGCGTCACTGTCGGCAATGGTTCGGTGGTTGGAGCCGGCGCCGTCGTCTCGAACGATGTTGCATCCTACACGATCGTCGGCGGCGTTCCTGCAAAGCTTATTCGTGAACGCTTCCCCAAGGAAATCGGTGAGCGGATGGACAAACTTGCCTGGTGGGATTGGGAGCATTCAAGATTGCGCGCAGCGCTCGAGGATTTCCGGGCGCTGTCGGCCGAAGCCTTCCTTTGCCGGCATGATGGCTAAAGCTCTGCGGGCAAGGCCGCTGAAAGATCGATGTCGCCGCTTGATCATCATTCTGTCACGGAAATCTTTTAGCCGGGGAGCTTGCTTGCAGTCCATCGCCAAATCGCTGACATTGCGGCTCTGCCCGACCATCTTTTCAGGACAAGACTTTTGCGCTACGCCCTCTATTTCACGCCGCCAAAGAACGATCCCCTGACGGGCGCAGCCTCGATCTGGCTCGGGCGCGACGCATTTGTGGGCGAAACTTACCCGGCTCCAGAGGAAGATGGGATGACGGCCGCGGAGCAATTCGAGCTGACAGCCGATCCGCGCCGTTACGGCTTTCATGCGACTATAAAGGCGCCTTTTGCGCTTGCCTCTTCGGTCAACGAGAAAGACTTGATGGCTGTCGTGGAGGATTTCACCGGCCGTACACCGGCATTCGAAATCCCCGAACTCGTCCTCGGGCAGATCGGCCGCTTCTTTGCGCTCGTTCCAGGTTTTCTGCATGCGCCGCTTCAGGATTTCGCGGCAAGCGTGGTAAAGTCCTTCGAGCCGTTTCGCGCAGCGCTTTGCGAGGCCGATATTGCAAGGCGAAAGCCTGAAAAATTGACGGAAAGCCAGCGTGCCAACCTCATGCGCTGGGGTTATCCCTATGTAATGGAGGATTTCGGTTTCCACATGACGCTCACCGGCCAAGTGCCCGAAGAGCGCTCAGCACTGATGAAATCGATCCTGGAGAAGCGTTTCGCCGCCTTCATCGGCCGGCCGCTTTCCATTTCCGGCCTCGCGGTCTTCACCGAAGAAGAGCGCGGCGGACCGTTCAAGATTCATTCCTGGCTGCCGCTTGCCGGCGCCAAACGCTAAGAGATCCGCAGATGACCACAGAGACAGTCCTTTCCAACGCCCGCATCGTTCTTGAAGACGAGATCGTGAATGGCTCGCTCTTGATCCGCGACGGCAGGATTGCCGATATCTCCGAAGGCAATTCGGCAAACGGAGAGGATTTCGAAGGCGATTACCTGATCCCCGGCCTCGTCGAACTCCATACCGACCATCTGGAAGGCCACTATTCGCCTCGCCCGGGCCTGCGCTGGAACAAGACGGCGGCCATCCAGGCCCATGACGCCCAGATCGTCACCTCTGGCATCACCACCGTTTTCGACTGCCTGCGCATGGGCGCGGACGAGGACGGTGGCTTTGAACACGGCGAAATGCGCGAGATGGCTGACGCCATCCAGAAGGCCGAGCAGGAAGGCCGGCTTCGCGCGGAACACCTGATCCACCTGCGCTGCGAAGTTTCGGCCGACAACGTGCTGGCGCATTTCGCAGACTTCGAGGACGATCCCTATGTCCGCCTCGTTTCGCTGATGGACCACGCGCCGGGCCAGCGTCAGTTCCAGACGATGGATCAGTACGTCTTCTACTATCAGAAGAAGCGCGGCCTTTCGGACGAGGCGTTCGCGCGCTTCATCGAAAAGCGCCTCGGCGAATCCGCTCGCAATTCGACGCCGCACCGCTCCGCGATCGCCAAGGTCTGCAAGGAGCGTGGTATCACCGTTGCGAGCCACGACGATGCGACACTTGCCCATGTCGACGAGGCGATCGAAAACGGCGTGCGCCTTGCGGAGTTTCCAACGAGCTTCGACGCCGCCAAGGCATCGCACACGCACGGGA
>NZ_JABEPH010000617.1:0-1898 GCF_013004495.1 Rhizobium sp. SEMIA 4085 | reverse complement strand
GTGCTGTGTGGGGGGATGAGGTTGAATTATACGCCTGCGTGGGTTTCCGTAGGAGACCAGAAAACCGCGTGTTCCGGGGTCTTTTTGAGGCCGCGACTTCTTCTCAAAGGTCGGGCGATTGCTTCTGCGGTAACCTCACCAGCCGCTGAATTATCCTAATCTGGCTTGGCATGGCGGCAACCAAGCTGTGATTGACGGTCACTCTAAAGCATGGGTATTCCTACGATTAGGATTACGACCAGTCCTGCCATTACAAGCGATGTCTCAATCAGAAATACCGCAACTTGTCGTCCGGTCATGTCTGGAAAAATAGCTTTCACTGAAGCGTCTCCTCGCAATAATATTCCAATGAATGCACCATATCACAGGATACTGTAGAAAGTTTTTATTTTTATTGCGGCGAACTGCCTTGCTTAAAACCTAATCAAAGCGCACAGTATTTCTGTCGGCAGCATTTGAAGCGGGCGCTGCCGCAAAAGGGTTAAAATCCTTCGCCCCAATCAGAGGAGGACGTGATGTCTTCCATGTCCCATCATCATTATTCCTTTGAACACGTTTCAATCAGAATCCTGGTCGCGCTCAGCGTCGCCTTCATCTTGTTTCTGATTTCGGGGGGCTGGCTGTGGTAACCATTCTTTACGTCGGTGAAACTGCAGCCGTCGAGAGCTCGACGCTGCAGCGAATTCTGAAGCGAGCCAATTATGCGACTTCGGACATGCAAGCCGACGAGGGCCGGGAGCGTCACGAAGAAGTCGTGATCATCCGCCGCATTGAGGCCGGCACGATACCCTCGCAGAGTTACCCACCCTCCCTTCGGCGCAGGCAAAGCTCAGGCCCGGATGCACTGGCGTCGTGGGAGAATGAAGGCGGCGCAACCAGCGCGCGTCCGGCGGCAGCCTCGAAAGCTGCGGAAAACCGAAGGTGACTTTGGCGCAGCGACCACAAGGCCTGTCCGACCCCGACCAGATCGCGTCATGGCTGAGGCCATAAACGCGTGAAAAGAAGGCAGACGGGACGGAAAGTTCTCCCCGCTGCGCGGCAAACGCCTGTCGCCTCAACATCCAGACGGAGTCAGCCATGAACAGAACAACTGAAACCGAAATCAGGTTCGATCATTCGTTCCTCATCGAATCTCTCGTTATGCCACTGGCAGCCGGGACATATCGGCTAACGGTGGACGAAGAACGGATCGAGGAACTGTCCTTTGCCGCTTACAGGATATTAGCCGCTCATCTGGAAATTCCGTCAATTGAAACGCCTTCGCTCAAGAGGCAGCATTTGCAAGTCACGCGAGCGGAAATCGATGCGGCGCTGCTGAAAGACCAGCAAGCCGCACCACCGGCAGCGACCGAAGATCGCGTCTAAGTAGGGAACGCAGCTCTATCGTGACTTGCCACACCGCGCCGAGGAGGCGCGCATGTCGTCCGTCGCGGATGACTTATGCTGCCGTCGTATATGAGCATCCTCGAAAGTTATTGTTTGCTTTGTCTAATCCGAGGGCGCATGGTCTAGCCTCCAGCAGTAATCATTACGGGCGCTGCTGTTTGAGGGCCGCCAAACCCTTTGCCCCGACCGAAAGGAGGATGTCATGTCTTCCGAAACATCCATTAGATATATGACGAGCGACGACCTCAACTTGCTTCAGGGGGTGCTGAAGGATGCCGGCTATACGGACGATGTTCTCTTTGAACAGCCTCGACCCTTCCCCATCGCAGCCCGGCTTCTGATCGGCCTCTTTCAAGAGGGAACCACCAGTCCAGCCGAACTGACCATTCAGCTCGAACGACATTTCGGCAAGCCCAGGAAAGAGGCCGTTACGCTCGCAGTCCCACGTTTCCATCGCTTTGCGATCCAGGGGCTTCCGGCCCAGCGATCTGGCGCGATCCGTTCACTCCACA
>NZ_JABEPH010000616.1:0-1941 GCF_013004495.1 Rhizobium sp. SEMIA 4085 | reverse complement strand
TGGACTCGGCCAATACACGCGCCACCGGTACGCGCGGGGGGGCGCGCCACGTAATCGGGCTTGCTGTAAAATCGTCCGCCTAGTGGCCGGAGGCAAACGTCCGGGCCGCGGCGATCGCACTGGCGGCGCCAGCGCGCAGCTGCGTCGTATCGGCGCTCGCAACGACAAGATCGCAACCGAGCCTCAACAGCTCGCCAGCACGCTTGCCATTGCTGCCGAAGGCGCAGGTGAATTTCTTGTGTGCTCGGCACCGCGCCACAATGTGCGCGAGTTCCTTGTCGATCTCGTCGGTGTCCGGCGCAAGCCTTGCACCGTTTGAAAGGGCAATCGACAAATCGGACGGCCCGACGAAGACGCCGTCGATGCCTTCGACACCAAGGATGCCGTCGACGGCATCAAGTGCTGCCCGCGTCTCCACCATCGCAATCGTCAGCGTCAGCCGGTTGGCGGCGCGCAGGTATTCATCTGCCGAGAGCTTCATGTGGTTGAGTGCCAGCGTCGGTCCCCAGCTTCGCTCGCCAAGCGGTGGATACTTGGCAAACCGCACAAGCGCCTTTGCATCGGAGACCGAATTGACCATTGGCGCGATGATGCCAGTGCAACCAGCGTCGAGCAGCCGTGAGGCCGAAGCGAAATCGCCAACCGGAATGCGCGCAATTGCCGGTTTTCCCGCAGAACGGGATTGCGTAACGGCATTCGATGCTGAAGCCATATCCCACATGCCATGCTGCATATCGAGCACGACGGAATCGAAATCTTCCTGCACCAGATGATGGACGACCAACGGTTCGGGTATACCGATCCAGGCGGAAACCAGGCCTGCATGCCCGTCTGTCCTGATCCTGTCCGCGAAACTGTCGATTGCCGGTGTCTCCGTCATGTCGTTCTCCATTCACTGCTCAGGCGAGCATGTGTTTGCCGATCTTGAAATTCCTCGATGAATGTTTTCTGCAACAAGATTCCGTCCCACTCGTCTTCGAAAAACGGTGAATCGTAAATCAGCGTGAACGGACCGACGTAACCCGCAGCGCCGCAAGCCTCCAGGCACATGAGGTAGTCAGCAGCATCCAGACCGGAGGCATTGTAATCCGCCTTCGCATGACAAAGTTCCGCGCGGCACATGATATCGGCAAGGTCCGCGTATTTTTCGGGCGCAGTCCAGTTGCCAAGATCGCCATTGAGCCCGACCTTACCCTCAAGCCCGTCCAGCAGCCAGTTCATCTGCCGAGGCGAAGGCAGAAGGTCGAACCAGTTTTCGACGACGATGCGCACCCCGCTGCCATCGGCTTCCTTCGCCAGCTGCCTCAGATGCTTCAAAGCCCGGCTCAGATTTTCTTCGGTTGGCGGCTGCTTGCCCGCAATTACGCGTAAGTTCTGTGCTCCCACCACGACCGCCCTTTCGATCCAGCCGGCCATCCACGCTGCGTCGCGTTTGGCATGATCAGCCGCACTCGGGTCGCCATCCTCAAGCAAGAGGGTCTGAAAAAGCACGCCCGATGCCTTCATCGCACCGCGGAGGTCATCGAGATAACCGGCCTCAAGGCTCGGCAGGTGAAAGGAGCAGACCTCAAGCCGGTGAATGCCACGCTCGGCAAGTTGCTGCGGCAACTCGATCAGAGAGGCCATACCCGGGCCGTAGGGTTCCTGGCGCGCAGCACTTCTTTCCGGATCAGGACTATAGCGATAAACCGGTCCAAGGAGGCGATGCAACGACCATGTAGAAACTGCAAAACGGCCGTTCGGCAAAGCCTGCCCCATCATCGCCCCCTCGTTTGTTCCCATCCTAGGCATTGAAGGCTTTGTCCTTCAAACGAAATCGCCGCGAATGACGGCTTCTGCAGAAAGTGCGGCACCACGCAACACGTCTGCGCCATGTGCTGCACCCTGCACCCGGAACCCGCACGCGCTACCAGCTCCGCCGGCGACACCAGTGCGCGTCAG
>NZ_JABEPH010000615.1:0-1946 GCF_013004495.1 Rhizobium sp. SEMIA 4085 | reverse complement strand
AAGACAATGTCCGGCCTCTGATCAACCAGCCCAAGGTCCGTTGGATCGAGAAGGACATCTGCCCCCGGGATAGCCGCGACGAGCCTTTGGACGAGATCTACAATCTCGCCTGCGCGGCCTCGCCCCCTCAGTACCAGGCAGACCCGGTGCATACGATGATGACCTGTGTAGCCGGCACAGGCAATTTGCTTTCGCTGGCCGAACAGCATCGTGCCTCGCTGCTCCAGGCGTCGACGAGCGAGGTCTATGGTGATCCCGTAGAGCATCCGCAGACGGAAGACTACCGCGGCAATGTCAGCTGCATAGGCCCACGCGCCTGTTACGACGAAGGCAAACGCGCGGCGGAAGCGCTTTGTTTCGATATGCTGCGGGCTGGAAAGGTGGATGCGCGCGTTGCCCGTATCTTCAACACCTACGGGCCACGCATGCAGCCGAGCGATGGGAGGATCATTTCCAACCTTCTGGTGCAAGCCATTTCCGGCGCACCGCTGACGATTTATGGAAGCGGTGATCAGACGCGCTCCTTCTGCTTTGTCAGTGATCTCGTTGCAGGGTTGATGGCACTGATGGACGTCGACCCCAATCCTGGCGCTCCGGTCAACCTCGGCAATCCCGGCGAGTTCACGATTAACCAGCTTGTCGACATGGTGATGGCCATGGTGCCGTCGACATCCATCGTCGTCCACAAGCCGCTGCCGGAAGACGATCCTCAGCGCAGACGGCCTGACATTTCACGGGCAAAAGAACTGCTGCGCTGGGAGCCGACCATCCCGCTTGCCGAAGGCCTTCGTCTGACCGCCGATTGGTTCATTGCCGCGGCCCGTCCTGATGGAGGCTTCGACAACGCACAGGTTACCCGGCGCTCGAACTGGCGGCGGCGTGCAAAAGCTGGACGTACCGCGATCGGCGTCTGACATGCGAGGGATAGACCACTGCATAATTCCTTATATCGGAATTTGGGAAACTTATGCAGAAATTCAAAGCGTTACCGCGTCCTTTGCGTCTGAAAAGACGCGGCGCTGTAATCGACGACGAAGGAGAGCCCGACATGGATGCAGCACACCCGACTGGACATCAGGACCTGCAAAAACGGATTCGAGAACTTGGGCCGTGGTTTCAGAATTTAAACATCGGGGGTCACATGACCGCGGCCGATCATTTCCTCGGCGATTATCCGACCTTCAAGTGGAAGGGATTCCAGCATGTGCTCCCGGCCGATCTCAGTGGTCTCAGCGTGCTCGATGTCGGCTGCAATGCGGGTTTCTATGCCCTCGAGATGAAACGGCGCAACGCTGCCCGTGTCGTTGGTATTGATTCCGATCCACGCTATCTGGCACAGGCCCGCTTCGCCGCGGAGCAATTGGCAGCGGAAATCGAATTCAGACAGATGTCAGTCTATGATGTCGCCAGACTGAGTGAAAAATTCGACCTGGTGATCTTTATGGGCGTGTTCTATCACCTGCGTCACCCCCTGCTGGCATTGGATCTTCTTTATGAACATGTTGTCGGCGATACGATGCTGTTTCAGTGCCTCCAGCGCGGCGATGAGCGTGTTCCCGATCTCAGGGAGGATTACGATTTTTCCGAGTGGAGCATTTTCGACCAGCCCGAATATCCGAAGCTTTTCTTTGTCGAGGAACGCTATGCAGCCGATCCCAAAAACTGGTTCATTCCCAACCAGGCGGCAGTCGAGGCAATGTTGCGCAGCGCCGGATTTCGAATCGACGACCATCCCGAACGCGAGGTCTATCTGTGCCGACGTGGCCAACGCCACTATGCGGTTGAACCGCCGCCGGTGGCCGCGTCTTGTTAGGCGAGCACTGACATTGACGAAGAAAGGCCGCACCAACTCTGATCCTTGATTGGTGCATGCAACGTCGATGCAGCGGAACAGACGACTGCTGGCACCGTTGTGGCGAACGCAGGTGTGAGTGGCGGCCCTATGC
>NZ_JABEPH010000614.1:0-1946 GCF_013004495.1 Rhizobium sp. SEMIA 4085 | reverse complement strand
GATGAAATGATCACCGGGGATGAAAATCCCCGTCAGCCATATGAGAAATATTTCGAGTGGTACAATGCCCAGGACAGGGCGCATCTGATTGCCAAATCTCGCGACGCGGAAAACATCTTCCGCAAAACCGGCATTACCTTCGCAGTTTACGGACATGCGGATTCCTCCGAGAAGCTCATTCCCTTCGACATCATCCCGCGCATTATTTCCGGGCGCGAATGGCGGAAGCTCGCTCAGGGCATCGAGCAGCGCGTGATTGCGCTGAATGCCTTCCTGGACGACATCTACCACAAGCAGGAGATCATCCGCGCCGGCCGCATTCCGCGCGAGCTGATCGAGAAGAACGATACGTTTCTTTCCGAGATGATCGGCTTCCGTCCGCCCGGCGGCGTCTATACGCATATCGTCGGCACCGACATCGTGCGCACCGGCGAGGATCAGTTCTACGTGCTGGAAGACAATGCCCGCACGCCGTCCGGCGTCAGCTATATGCTGGAAAACCGGGAAACCATGATGCAGATGTTTCCGGAACTCTTCCACCAGAACAAGGTCCAGCGCGTCGAGGACTACCCGTATCTGCTGCGCCAATCGCTTGCCTCGCTCGCCCCTCCCGGGTGCAAGGGCAAGCCGCGCGTCGCCGTGCTGACGCCCGGCATCTACAACTCCGCCTATTACGAGCATTCGTTCCTCGCCGACATGATGGGCGTGGAACTGGTCGAGGGGGCGGATCTGCGCGTCATCGACGGCAAGGTGAAGATGCGCACGACCCGCGGTTATGAGGCGATCGACGTGCTTTATCGCCGCGTCGATGACGACTTCCTCGATCCGCTGACATTCCGTGCCGATTCCGCCCTCGGCATTCCGGGCATCATGGATGTCTACCGCTCCGGCAACATCACCATCGCCAATGCGCCGGGCACCGGCATCTGCGACGACAAGGCGATCTATTCCTACATGCCGGAGATCGTCGAGTTCTATACCGGCCGGAAGGCGCTTCTCGAAAACGTGCCGACCTGGCGCTGCTCGGAAGCCGACAGCCTCAAATATGTGCTGGAACACCTCGAAGAACTCGTCGTGAAAGAGGTGCACGGCTCCGGCGGCTACGGCATGCTGGTTGGCCCGACGGCCTCGAAGAAGGAGCGGGCCGATTTTGCCGAAAAGCTGAAGGCCCGGCCGAATAATTACATCGCCCAGCCGACGCTGTCGCTCTCGACGGTGCCGATCCTCGTCAATAAGGGCATCGCACCGCGCCATGTGGACCTGCGGCCCTATGTGCTGGTTTCCGACAAGGTGCAGATCATTCCGGGCGGCTTGACCCGCGTCGCGCTGAAGCAGGGCTCGCTGGTCGTCAATTCGAGCCAGGGCGGCGGTACCAAAGACACTTGGGTATTGGAGGATTGATGCTCGGAAGAACTGCAAACGGACTCTACTGGATGTTCCGTTACATCGAGCGCGCCGAGAATATCGCGCGTCTTATCGATGCCGGCCTGCGCATGTCGCTAACCCGAAGCGGCCCAGGCGACGACGACTGGGATGGCGTGCTGCAGAGTGCGGGTGTTCGCGAAGCCTACGACGAAGGGCACGCCAAACTCACCAGGGTCGATGCGGTCGACTATCTGCTGCGCGATCATTCGAACCCGTCGAGCGTGATGTCGTGCATCGATTCCGGCCGCAACAACGCCCGCATGGTTCGCACGGCTCTGACGCGCGAGACCTGGGAGGCGACCAACGAGTGCTGGATCGAGCTTAAGGCCCTGCTTTCCAAGCGCCCCAAGGCGGCCGAAATGCCCGAGATCATCGATGTCATCAAGCGGCGGGCGGGCCTTATCCGCGGCGCATTTCACGGCTCGAAGCTGCGAAAAGAGCTCTATGAATTCGCACGCAACCGCCCCTTCATCGAGCGGGCGGACAATACGAGACGCCTACTACGAGTGCATAACCAAGTG
>NZ_JABEPH010000613.1:0-1947 GCF_013004495.1 Rhizobium sp. SEMIA 4085 | reverse complement strand
CGCCAAAGCACTTGGCCGGTGAGCAATAACGATGGCAATGCCCTTGCGTGCCCGGATGCCTGCGATCGCCTGAGCGAGCGCTGCCTCGCCATCGCTGTCAAGGTTCGAGTTCGGCTCATCCAGGACGACAAGAAAAGGATCGCCATAGAGCGCGCGCGCCAGGCCAATGCGCTGACGCTGCCCGGCCGAAAGCATCGATCCGTTCTCGCCGATCTGGGTATCGAAGCCCTCGGGAAACTGCACGATCATCTCATAGACGCCCGCAGCTCTTGCCGCTGCAATGATTTTCTCGGACGGGGCACTTCTGTCGAAACGCGCGATATTTTCGGCAATGGAGCCTTCGAAAAGCGACACTTCCTGCGGCAGATAGCCGATCGACCGGCCGAGCGATGACGGGTCCCACTGATCAAGGGACGCCTTGTCGAGACGCACCGCGCCGCCGATAGGTTTCCAAAGACCGACGAGTCCGCGGGCAAGCGACGATTTTCCAGATGCGCTCGGCCCGATGACGCCGACGGCGTCTCCGGCCTCTGCCTTGAACGAGATACCGCGCAGTACCATCGTCCGGGTACCAGGAACGGCAATATGAAGCGCTTCCACGGACAGATTCGCGGTCGGTGCAGGCAGATCGACGTGCCGCTCCTCGGCCGGCAGCAATTCCAGATGCTTCGTCAGTCTGCTCCAGCTTTGCCGGGCGGCGACAAAGCCCTTCCATTGTCCGATTGCAAGCTCCACAGGTGCCAACGCCCTGCTGACGAGGATGGAACTTGCGATCATGATGCCGGGCGTCGCCTCTTGCCTGACGACCAGGATGGCGCCGACCGCAAGCACACCGGATTGCAGCATCATCCGAAGGACTTTTGAGATCGACATCAGACCGGTCGTGACGGTCGTCGCCGAGATATGATTGGCAAGATACCGGTTGTTAACCTCGGTCCATTTGGTGGCCAGCAACGACCCGAACCCCATGGCCAACACGGCTTCGGAGTTCCGCCGTGTCGCTTCGGCAAGATTCAGTCGCCGCGCGGAAAGCTCTGCGGCAATTTTTGCCGGTTTGCGGGACTTGAATTCGGCGAGTGCTGTAAGGCCTATCAACATCACCGCACCGGCGAGCGCCGTGACACCGATCCAGAAGTGAAAGAGAAAGCACAGACCGATGTAAAAAAGCATCCACGGCATATCGAACAGCGCCGTTGGCCCGGGGCCTGAGAGAAAACCGCGTACGGTATCGAGATCGCGGATCGACTGCAGACCGTCACCCGGCATTCGCATCCGCGAGGGCAATAGGATCAGGGAGTTGTAGACGTCGCCGCCCAAACGCTCGTCGACAGCGGCTCCGGCGCGCATCAAGAGCATCGAGCGGATAAAATCGAGCAATCCCTGGAAGATGAAGAGCGTTGCTGCGATGATCGCAAGCCCGGCAAGTGTCGGCAGGCTTCGGCCCGGAATCACCCGGTCATAGACTTGCAACATGAAGAATGAGCCAGTGAGCGCTAATATGTTGACAATGCAGCTCGTGGCTCCGACACCCAGGAAAGCGCGCTTGAGGGAAAAAAGCACCGCCACAAGGAAAGCCCGTGGTGGGCCGGATTTTTCGTTCGTCATGCAGCGCTCCGCGGTTGTATCACCGACACGAAGCGGGAGCCTTCGTGCAGGCCATTCAACATTTGATTCTCAGTTCGATGCTATTGTTATCATCCCATGCGATCGGCGTGTTCCCGTTAAAAAACTTTCTTTCGGTCTAAATTAAGGACCGCTTTACAGCGGACGCATCTGAATGGCCGATGTGCAGGAACGGGACGTGGCCGCGCATGCCTTGCGGACGATATTTTCACCCACTATCTCAGTCTCGGCGGTCGAGAAAATCAAGCCCCGGCCTGCAAATCCTGCTGTGGAGAAGGGAGATGGCCGACGCAAGTTGGCCCTGTTGGCCGCCTACGGGGTGCG
>NZ_JABEPH010000612.1:0-1951 GCF_013004495.1 Rhizobium sp. SEMIA 4085 | reverse complement strand
GTCTGGCGCGCACCGCGACGATCATCGATAACATCCGCGTCGAAGCGGCCAACTCGCTGCTGATCGACAATGGTGACCTGCTGCAGGGCAATCCGATGGGCGATTACATGGCCTATCAGCACGGCATGAGGGATGGCGACGTTCACCCGGTGATCAAGGCGATGAACACGCTCGGCTATACTGTCGGCACGCTCGGAAACCACGAGTTCAACTACGGCCTCGATTTCATGTTCAAGGTGCTTGGCGGCGCGAATTTCCCGTTCGTCTGCGCCAACCTGACGAAGGGCCAGCTCGCCTCCGATCCGAAGAAGGACGATCTCTTCTTCAAGCCCTACGTGATCGTCGAAAAGCAGATCAAGGACGGCGCAGGCAACGACAGCCCGGTCAAGATCGGCTTCATCGGCTTCGTGCCTCCGCAGATCATGCTCTGGGACATCAAGAACCTCGAAGGCAAGGCGCAGACCCGCGACATCGTCGAGGCCGCCAAGGCCTGGGTTCCGGCGATGAAGGAGGAAGGCGCCGATATCGTCATCGCGCTTTCCCATTCCGGCATCGACGGCTCCGCCCCCTCCGAGAAGATGGAGAATGCCTCGCTGCATCTTGCCGCCGTGGACGGCATCGATGCGATCTTCACCGGCCATCAGCACCTTGTCTTCCCCGGCCCGAAGAGTTGGGACGGGATTGCCGACGCCGATCCGGTGAAAGGCACTCTGCATGGCAAGCCGACGGTCATGGCCGGATTCTGGGGCTCGCATCTCGGCCTCATCGACCTGCTTCTGGAAAAGAACGGAAAGAGCTGGACGATCGTTGATTTCACCGCCGAGGCTCGGCCGATCTATCACCGCGACGACAAGAAGAAGGTCGTTGCCGACGTGGGCGACAAGAAGGACGTGATCGAAGCCGCAAAGGCCGAGCATGAGGCGACGCTCGCCTATGTCCGCACCCCGGTCGGCAAGACGTCGGCGCCGCTCTATTCCTACTTCGCCCTCGTTGCCGACGATCCCTCCGTGCAGATCGTCAGCCAGGCGCAGACCTGGTACATCAAGCAGATGCTGGCTGATACCGATTTCAAGGATCTGCCCGTCCTTTCGGCCGCTGCTCCTTTCAAGGCAGGCGGCCGCGGCGGCGCGGAGTACTACACCGACGTTCCGGCGGGCGATGTCGCGATCAAGAATGTCGCCGACCTCTACCTCTACCCGAACACCGTGCAGGCAGTGGTCATTACCGGCGAGCAGGTGAAGAACTGGCTGGAAATGTCGGCCGGCATGTTCAAAGAGGTGAGGCCCGGCGCAACGGATGCGGAATTGCTCAACGGTGATTTCCCGTCCTACAACTTCGATGTCATCGACGGTGTGACCTACCAGATCGACCTCTCGCAGCCGCGCAAATACGACAATGATGGCAAGGCGATCAATGAAAGGTCGAACCGCATCCAGAATCTGCAGTTCGACGGCAAGCCGATCGACCTCAAGCAGAAGTTCGTCGTGGTCACCAACAACTACCGTGCGGGCGGCGGCGGCAAGTTCCCGGAGATTGCAGCCGACAAGGTCGTCTTCCAGGCTCCGGACACCAACCGCGACGTGATCGTCCGCTTCGTTCATGATCAGGGCACGATCAATCCGTCCGCCGACGGCAACTGGACCTTCAAGCCGTTGCCGGGCACGAGCGCCGTCTTCCAGAGCGGACCGAAGGCGAAGCAATTCCTAGCCGACGTCAAGAGTGTCAAGCTGGAGGATGCCGGCGAAGGCGCGGACGGATTTGCAAAGATCAGGCTGGTTCTCTAGCCGATGTGGAAACCAAGCGAGGCGGCAGCCCCTCGCCTATTCCGCTGCAAGCGGCATTTCCGGTCCGCGAATCTCGTTCAGCGCCGCGGTGAAATCGGCGTGGTTGGGGCATTGGGATAACGTGGTGCGGAATGCATCGTTCTTCCATGCGGTGGCTCGGTCTGGGG
>NZ_JABEPH010000611.1:0-1953 GCF_013004495.1 Rhizobium sp. SEMIA 4085 | reverse complement strand
CGTCCGTGCCTGCCAGGAGCATGTCGATCGCCCGGGCGCCGGGTGAAACCGACGCACGCTTGTCCTTTGCTTCGGGCACGAGGGATTGAGCCGGTATCATCGCATCCTTCTTCGTCAGGCCGGAATGTTCCGCACGGTCGAGGAGGGAGCCAAACTTGCCATGGCGCGAGGTCAGCGCCATCTGCTGCTGCATGAGCTTGTCCACCTTGTCTTCCACCAGCTGCTGGTCGAGCAGCTGACGCGAGGTGACCCGATCGACCTGCGCACGAAGGGCCGCAATGCGATCTTCATAATCATGCTGCATGCGGGCTTGGCGCGCCATGGTGGCGCCGATCAGGTCGTCGCGAAGGACGAGGTAGGAGGTTGCAAGCAGATAGCCGATCACGAAAACGACGGAAAAACAGAAGCCGAGGGCTGCCATCCACGGCTTTATGGTTACGTGCCGGACCTTGTCGCCACTGGCGAGAATGAGGATATGTTCCTGCGAGCGCTTGCCGAATACGCGATTTTGCTGTGCATGCGTCACGGAGAATCTCCCAATTGATGCGCCCGTGCTTCGATCAGGAATGATTACACACCGTTATGGTTAACAAATGCCTTAGCGGGCATATTCATGCACGCACAGGTTTACAGATTGCTGGTCGCCGTCAATGAACGATAGAAAGAAGGCGTGAGGCCGGCTTCGGCGCGCGCCAGGTCGTTGAATGGCGGTTTCAGCGGACCGCGGAAGTTTGCACGCACCAGCTCCTTGAAGGTCTGGGCCGGGTCGCGGCGCTCGCGGGCGCAGAGAAAGCGGAACCATTTTGCGCCGATTGCCACATGCCCCTTTTCGTCATTGTAGATGACATCGAGGACGGCCGCACTTTCGTGATCGCCGGTTTCACGCATCTTCGCCTGCAGCGAGGGCGTGACATCCAAGCCGCGGGCCTCGAGAATCAGGGGAACGACCGCAAGCCGCGCCGTCAGATCGTTTCTGGTCGCGTGCGCCGCCTGCCAAAGGCCGTCATGCGCGGGCATATCACCGTAATCGGCGCCAAGATCGCGCAGCCGCCCGCGCACCAAGCGGAAGTGCTTCGCCTCCTCGAAGGCAACCTGCATCCATCCGTCGAAGAAAGAGTTGGGAACCGATTCGGTGGCAAACCGCGCAACGATATCGAGTGCCAGGTCAACGGCGTTGAGCTCGATATGGGCGATCGCGTGAAGAAGCGCAATGCGACCGTTGATGGTGTGCAGCGAGCGTCTCTCGACCTGCGTCGGGGGTACCAGTGTCGGCTTATCCGGGCGGCCCGGCCTATCCGGCAGCGACGCATCGCGCGGCGAACGTAGGGAAATTCTTCGTGCAAACCAGCGGGTCGCAGCTTCCTGCGCCAGAGCTGTCTTGCGATCGAGATCGGCGGACCCGATGGCCTCGATCGCGCCACCGCGCAGAGATGGCATCGAAAGCGTGCTCACGCGGTAAGGTTCCTGAGGGCCTTCAAAACGTCTTCGGCATGACCGGGTACCTTGACCTTCTGCCAGATCATCGCGACGGTACCATCGGTGCGGATCAGAAAGGTCGTGCGCTCGACGCCCATGAAACTGCGGCCATACATGCTCTTTTCCTTCCAGACACCATAGGCCTGCAGCGTCGTTTTCTCTTCGTCCGAGGCGAGCGCAACGGAAAGGCTGTACTTCTTGATGAAGCGTTCGTGGCATGTGACCGAATCAGGGGACATTCCGACGACCGCCGCTCCCGCGGCATCGAATTCGTCGGCCAAAGCGGTAAAGGCCAGCGATTCCGCGGTGCAGCCGGTCGTATCGTCCTTCGGATAGAAGAACAGAACCAGCGGTTTTCCGCGGAAATCGGCAAGCGATACCAGCCCGCTGCCGTTGTGGGGGAGACTGAAATCCGGCGACGCGGCGCCGATGCCGAGAACCGCCATATGGGGCAAACGTTCTTATGCCGGGGCTATG
>NZ_JABEPH010000610.1:0-1963 GCF_013004495.1 Rhizobium sp. SEMIA 4085 | reverse complement strand
TATGCTTGCGTCGGAATCGTCCTTCCAGACGAAGGGGTCGCGGTTCGTGGTTGTGCTCTTTGATGAACCGGTTGATGGCCGTTTGCAGGGTCGAGGACGGAGTGAAAGACGCCGTGCTTCAACTGTCGGCGTGTCAGTTTAGCGAAGAAGTTCTCGACGGCGTTCAGCCATGAACATGATGTCGGAACGAAGTGGAAGGTCCATCGCGGATGCCTTGCCAGCCATGCGCGGATCTTCGGCTGCTTGTGGATCGCGTAGTTGTCGAGAATGGCGTGGACGGCCTTATCCTTCGGCAGTTCCGCCTCTTTGAGGAAACGGATGAACTCCTGATGCCGGTGACGCTGGATGTTGAGGCCGATTGTGGAGCCCTTGAGAACATAGAGGGCAGCAAACCAGATGGTGTGCCATGGCGCTTGTACTCGTGGGCCATCGTGCTGCCGCCTGGCCCTTCTTTAATGGAAGCCCCGGGTGTGTCCGGTCGAGCGCCTGGATCTGGTTCTTTTCGTCGGCGGAAAGGACGATGTCATGGGCTGGAGGGGAGACGTAGAGCCCGACGACATCGTGCAGATTTTCGGCAAAGGCCCTGTCATACGATAGTTTGAACCGGCGCCAGCGGTGCGGCGCCAGAGGCTGCAAATCCCAACGGCCCGGCAATCGGCATCGTAACGGGGCTCTGACGCAATCTCGATGAGATCAGCTTACTCCAATGACTCTAGCTTCAAGCAGATCGAGCTTCCCACGACCGTCCATTTGTCATTGATGAGTTTGAGCTTGGTGATCTGGCCTTCCGTCTTGAGGTGATAGCAAGCTGGACCGCTGCTCTGTCGCGGATAACGCGCCGTTGGCAAATGACGCTGACCTGATGTGGTGGACGGCTCTCCCTCATGTGACTTTCGACAGCCACACTTTGGCACATTGCGATGCCGGGCGATGCCGGGAGCGGAGGCCGTCCACCACATCAGGCCAGACGATCGAGTTTCTCGGAGGAGTGGACGGGCACGCTTCAAAGTCGCAAGCTGGGCTTTCAGCTTCCCGATATAGAGGTTTTTGGCATAAAGCTCCGCCTGCGATGGGCAGTTAGGGCACGCAGCTCGTCCAGTTCGGCGAGCGGCTCGGAAGCAGCAAGAGACATGCGCCTCGTATCACAGAGGTCCGGTCGAGCTATTGTTTTAAACGCAACGCAATACGTTATTACGCCAGGTGTCAAGCGAAGCGAAGAATTGACCCCCTATTGCCTCATGGAAGAATGCTACCGAACGACTTGGCGCGAGCGCCCTCGCGTTGGTCATACATAACCCAGAGGTGCCATATGTCCCACCTCCCGCGTTCGCGAACGCGAACGTGTCGAGCAGAGGCTGTGTCATTTCAAACCAAGCCAGTTTCTGCAGTCGATATTTCAGCAACCGATGCATTTTGGCGCATACATCCCTCCGTCAGGCATTACAGTTCAGGATGCAGTCGTCCTACGAGGCATTCGACTGGAGGATGGAGAGCCCGCGCTTTTTAAAATCGGATGCCTCACTCGTGGTGCAGCAACAGCACTAAAAAGGGTGGGGATCGACTGCGTCACTAACTCAAAAAAGGGGAACTGGAACATGTCGATTTCTCGACGCAACGTCATTAAGGCCGGCCTGGCCGCTGGTGCGGCTTTATCGATTCCGTCGGTCCTGCGGGCACAGACGGCGCCAACCGCCGCGCGGACGGTCCGCATGGTGATGAGCGATGCCCTAACCGCCTTCGACCCGATCTTTAAGACGTCTGGCACGACCCAGAACCATGGCTTGGCTATCTACGACATGCTGTTCGCGCTCGACTCCAACCTTTTGCCGCAGTCGCACATGGTGGGGATGCGTGGTGTTTCGGACGACAAGAAGACCTATACGTTCGAACGCCGGGATGGTCTGGCGTGGCACGACGGCACTGCCCTCACCGCGGCCGACGGTGTCGCTTGGAGCCGACGCGG
>NZ_JABEPH010000609.1:0-1977 GCF_013004495.1 Rhizobium sp. SEMIA 4085 | reverse complement strand
CGCGAACTGAAGCGCAACACGTTCCACGACCGCGAGTTTCCCGAGTACAGCGGCTACTTCGGGACCATTGCCGACGACATCAGCAAGGAGCGGCGTCGACGGCTGCGCAAGCTCACACGCCATCCAGAGCTACGCGAGCTGGTGATCGAGCGACTGAAGGCGCATTGGTCGCCGGAACAGATCGCCGGCTGTTTGCTTGCCGACGGGATCAGCCCAGTCAGCATCTGCCCGGAAACGATTTATCGCTTCATCTATTGCAAGGAGGATTATCCGCTCGGCCTCTACGAACACCTGCCCGAACGGCGACGTAGACGCCGGCCTCGCGGATCCCGCAAGCCCCGTGACGACACCGGATCTCTCAACGGTCTGATTTTATTGATGATCGGTCGCAGCTCGGGCATTGGGAAGGCGATCTGCTGATCTTCGATCGCAAACTCGGCCATTACAATGTGACGTCGCTTGTCGAACGCGTGAGCCGCTACACCGTCATGATCAAGAACCGCAGTCGGCACTCGCGTCCGATCATGGACAAGATCATTGCTGCCTTCTCGCCCTTGCCGTCCTCTGCACGCCGCAGCTTTACGTTTGATCGCGGTACCGAGTTTGCCGACTTTCGGGGCTTTGGAAGACGGGCTCGGCGCCAAGAGTTGGTTGGTTCTGCGGCCCAACTCGCCGTGGCAAAAAGGCACGCTCGGCCGGCCGCGGCTTCTTCGAGACAAGTCCATCGACGCCGGCCAGATCATTGCATCGAAACGATGAGACGGCTAATGCCTATGCGCCGGCGCTCCAATGGCCATAGACAATCTGATATAGGACTGTCCTTCTTTCTCGACAAGCGCTTAAGGCGCGTAGCGCGGCGACTGCGCTGATCGCAGCTCGTCTGCCAACGGATTAGGCATTTGGTGTTCGGCCCTGGAGTCGCGATTGCGCTCCATGAGCGTCCGCATGACCGAATGGGCCGGCCAAGGCTGTTCGAGAAAGGCCTGCCGCTCTTCAGTCCAAAATTCATTCGACAGCATGCGCGGCCGCAACGCCTCGAAGACTTTTTCGGTCTCTTCCCGCAGGACACGCCACAGGCTGTCGCCGAGGACTGAATATTGATCAGTTAGGCAGAGTGCGATTTCGTGGAGATGGCAGAAAAAGCACGCATAGATGAGGTAAGAGCGCACGGGCCTGATGTCGTCGTCGAAGGTCGTCGACAGAACACCCTTGACATAGCCCCTCTCTTTAGAGAGCGGCGCGAAGCTGCGGCCGTCGCCGAAGTCGCGGATCAGCAGCTTCCGCGGCTGGCCGTGACTGTCGAACAGGATGATGCTGTTCTGCTGATGCGCCTCGAAGGCAATCCCGTAGAGAAGATACATGGTGAGTGCCGGGCGAACAACGGTGCGGGCATAGCCACGGAAGAAGGCTGCGACCGTTGCCTCGCTCTCGGTGCCGTTTCTGGCGATGAGCTCACAGATCAGCGGCCGGTCGTCCAGCGGGCTTGCCGTCAGCAGCGCTGCAACGGTGACGGGTAGCAGACCATCGCAGCGTGCCAGGGCATCGACGTTGCGATACACGACCGACAGGAAACGGCCACGATGCTCGTCGCCCGTGTCCGGATGACGCAAAATAGCGCCCAACTCTTCGGTGAAGATTTCCACCTCATCGCGAAGATCATCCTCCTTTGACAGGATGTCGGAAATCCGCGTGCTGAGGCGCGGGCCCATGCGGATCCACCTTCCCTGAAGGGTGCGCTGTGCGCTCGTCATCCGGATGGCGACCGGCACTTTGACAAAGGGTCTCGGCTCCTCCGATTCCGGCAGCATTGTGCGGAACGACATGGAGGGTATCGTCACAAGTTCCGGACCGTCCGGATCGAGAACACCGGCCTCGATTTCGGGCGCGAATTCGCGTCGCACGAAATTCTCGAGGTGCCAGGCGTGAACGGGCAGAGGCACCCAGTCCTCCGTCGCTTTGCCGCGTGCCGTCATACCG
>NZ_JABEPH010000608.1:0-1978 GCF_013004495.1 Rhizobium sp. SEMIA 4085 | reverse complement strand
AGCCGAGATGTTCGCGCAAATCCCGATCGCTGGAGCTCAGACGTCCTGTTGGCGTGACGCTGATCCCGGCATCTGTGGCGAGCATCTGTTGCGCGGCAAGATTCATCGATCGGATCTGGCGGCCTTCGCTGATATAAATGAGCCCGACGCCGATCGCGTCGAACAGCGAACGGCCCGTCTCATTGCCTGCTTTGTCCCGGCGGATGAAATCGAAGGCCCGCTGTAAATGCGGCGCAAGCCGCGTCAGGAGATCGGCGTTGACCCGGTTAAACCCGGTGTCGGTGCTCGATGTCAGCGTCGATAGATTGAAGGACCGGTTGTTCTCGCGAAGGATCGTCACGCCAACGCTGCTGCGGCAGCCGATACTGCGCATAAAGTCATTGTAGAATTCCGTTTTGACGAGTTCGGCATGCGGCAGCATCTGGTCGGCGATGACGCCGAGGCCGACCGGCCGGACAGCTGCCTTCGGCATCCACGGGTTTATGGTGCAATAATACCGGTTGTAGCCTTCCAGGCCGGTATCGTCCAAGCCCGAGCAGAGCGAAAAGGCACCGGCGCCCGCCACGCTGTCATGGTAAAAGAGCGTCGTCTTGGCATCGGGCATTCTCGTGTTGAGGGTGTCGAGAAAGTCCTGCCAGTCCGTTTCGCCAAACAATGCGCCATAGACCAGGTCAGTTAGAGATTCAAGATTGGCGTGCGTCGTGGCGGGCATCCGGCGTCTCATATGAGCGGATGCTGATTATGCCCGCCTTTCGTGACAGTGACAATTACGTCGAATAACGCAGATGGCGGCGCCGGAGCGGCGCCGCCATCTCTGATCCTACATCCTGTTGGCGACGACGACGGGGATCAGGAGATCGCCCCAATTTCCGTCTCCGCCATGGTGGCGGGCGGAGCGCACGAGTTCGACCGAGACCCCGGCCTCTACGGCCTTCATCACGGACTGATTGAGCCGATGCAGGTCGTTTGCGAGCATGCGGATGGTGGCCTGCTGATCGGCGCTCATGCTGGAGGATTGTTCTTCCGCTCTTTCGCGGACACGTGCGATGGAAGCCATGGCCTTTTCTCCTTTGGTGTGGCTACTCGGCTGCGGGTTTGAACTGGGCATGTTCGGTCGATTCCTTCATTGCGGTGGTCGAGGACTTGCCGCCGGTGATGGCGAGCGAGACGGCATCGAAATAGCCGGTCCCGACTTCGCGCTGGTGCTTGGTCGCTGTGTAGCCCTGTGCCTCGGCGGCGAACTCGGCCTGCTGCAGTTGCGAATAGGCGGCCATCTGCCGGTCCTTGTAGCCCCGCGCCAGTTCGTACATGCCGAAGTTCAGCTGGTGGAAACCAGCGAGCGTGATGAACTGGAATTTGTAGCCCATCGCGCCGAGTTCCCGCTGGAACTTGGCGATCGTCGCGTCATCGAGGTTTTTCTTCCAGTTGAACGACGGTGAGCAGTTGTAGGCAAGCAGCTTGCCGGGATGGATCTTGTGCACGCCCTCGGCAAAGCGCCGCGCCTGCTCCAGATCCGGCTTGGAGGTTTCGCACCAGATGAGATCACAATGCGGCGCATAGGCAACGGCACGGGCAATGCAGGGCTCAAGGCCATTGCGCACCTGATAGAAGCCTTCGACCGTGCGGCCGGCATCGTAGTCGACGAAGGGCCGGTCGCGCTCGTCGATGTCCGAGGTCAGAAGCTTTGCCGCTTCCGCATCCGTACGGGCGATAACGAGCGTGGGAACCCCCATGACGTCTGCGGCAAGCCGCGCCGCGTTCAGATTGCGGATGTGGGCCGCAGTCGGAATCAGCACCTTGCCGCCGAGATGCCCGCACTTCTTTTCCGATGCCAGCTGGTCCTCGAAGTGGACACCGGCAGCGCCAGCTTCGATATAGGCCTTCATGATCTCGAAGGCATTGAGCGGTCCGCCGAAGCCGGCTTCGGCATCGGCAACGATCGGCGCAAACCATGTTTCGCCGGAAAGTACCCGATCCT
>NZ_JABEPH010000607.1:0-2002 GCF_013004495.1 Rhizobium sp. SEMIA 4085 | reverse complement strand
CGCCACCAGTCCGCCGGCGACTGCCGAACGGATCGTGCGCGAAGGGATTGAGCGCTTTGGCCGCATCGATTCGCTGGTAAACAACGCCGGCGTCTTCCTCGCCAAGCCCTTCATCGAAATGACCCAGGAAGACTACGACCACAACCTCGGTGTCAATGTGGCCGGCTTTTTTCACATTACCCAGCGCGCAGCCGCCTGGATGCTGAAGCAGGGTTCGGGCCATATCGTCAGCATCACCACGAGCCTTGCCGATCAGCCAATGGTCGGGATGCCCTCGGCACTCGCCTCCTTGACCAAGGGCGGTCTGAACGCTGTGACCCGGTCTCTGGCGATGGAGTTCTCGAAGAGCGGCGTTCGCGTCAACGCGGTGTCTCCGGGCGTGATCAAGACGCCCATGCATCCTGTGGAGACGCACTCGGCGCTCGCCGAATTGCATCCAGTCGGCCGAATGGGCGAAATCCGCGACATCATCGATGCCGTCCTTTATCTCGAAACCGCTGGTTTCGTGACCGGCGAAATCCTCCACGTCGATGGCGGCCAGAACGCCGGTCGCTGGTGAACGTCTCGAAAGGAGATCACAATGCCTATCGTCACCGTACAGGTTACCCGCGAGGGGACCACTCCTGACCGCAATTCGGTCACCACCGAGGAAAAGGCCGCCATTATCAAGGGCGTCAGCGAGGTGCTGCTCAAAGTGCTGAACAAACCCCTTGAGTCGACCTACGTGGTGATTGAGGAGGTCGATCTCGACAATTGGGGCTGGGGTGGCCTTCCGACCGTACAGTATCGCGGCATGCGTGCCGCGGCAGCAAAATCCTGAGCCGCCGGCCCGAAGCTTTGCACGTCAGCGTCGTGCCTTCGCCCGGGAACTCACGACACGATTGATCGCTGCGTTCCGTCAACTTGATGATCTACAAAGGGCGCGTGCTAGCGCCGCCCTTTTTTCACACAAAAGGAAAACATGACACTCGTATCCATAGCGAGTGGCCGCAAAAGGACGATCTGCCTTGGCTGGAGGCTCGACGCCGACCTAGTTGTCGATGACACCCTTTCGGGTCGCGCCAGTTCACACCTTAGGGCTCGCGGTCCTCGATCCACTCGGCACGGGGCGAACGTCGGCTGCGCTCCGGCTCGGAAAGCGGTCTCGATCTCGTCGTCTCGGGCATCGGCGCGGCCCGCTGACGACTCATCGGCCACGGGGTCGAGGTCAGCGAAATCAACCACGGTAGGGTCATATCGTCAAGAAAGGGACCCCACTCATCCTGCCGGTTAAGTAGATTCAGATGCGGCTCAGCGCCCTGTTGCAGTCGGGAACAAATGCCCATTCCTCCGGGAAGGAGAACCGAGCCGCATTGTCTTTTCCGCCCCGGCTGCAGCATCAATCACATACTGGGTTGTGGCTTCAATCTGGTTTGTGCAAGCAAGGCGGTCGGGCGCAGCAATCGGTTCCCGACATGCTTGACTTCGCTCCGCGTCCCGGGGGGGCCGCCCTGCGGGATGGTAGGAGGCGAGATTGGTCAGCTGGATATTACTGTTCACCTTGACGACAACGGCAGGCTTTTCTTGAATGGATCCGAATTAAAAGTCGCTCAGCTACACGTGGGTAAGGTCGCCCCAGGGGCGTCCGCATCCCGCTTAGCCTTTCCGTGCCGGCTAAGCAATCGCGGGTTGATCGATGCTGTCTTTGGCCCTATATAGAAACAGCTGCCGCGTGTACCTTTCCTCCCGGTGCCGCCAGCTGTTCCCCTCTGGAGGTTCACACCTTCACATCTCATGGGCCGCAACTACCCAGCGGCCCATTTTTTTACGACAGTCCGGCTCCATTACCGGCCAGCCCTCCAGCAAGATACTCTTGAGGTCTCGTTCTTGCTCTGCGAGGAAACCGCGGAACGGTGTTTCCGCAAGCTGGACAGGTCCGTTCAAGCGAGCAGTTCTCCCCCTCGCCACTCTGTTGGCCGGGCCGGTGCCCAGTTCGTGTGATGCGACAAGGGTCGCCCCGGAG
>NZ_JABEPH010000606.1:0-2007 GCF_013004495.1 Rhizobium sp. SEMIA 4085 | reverse complement strand
GGTGATGGTGCTGGCTGCGCGCCTTGCCGGGTGGCCGGGCTGGGCATGGTGTGCACCGGCTGCGAAAGCGCGCAGGTTGCCGGCCAGGGTGGCGATAGAGTCCGGGATCGAGGCCGGGCTGACCGCCAGCGAGTTGTCGGCGAGGAAATCGGTGCGGAAGAAGCCGGGCTCGACGATCGTCACCTTGATGCCGAAGGGCTCGAGTTCGGCGGCCAGGGATTCCGACAGGCCTTCGATGGCGAACTTGGTCGAACCATAGACGCCCCAGCCGGGATAGCCGAAATAGCCGCCGATCGAGGAAAAGTTCAAGATATGTCCCGAACGCTGGCGGCGCATATAGGGCAGGACGGCACGGGTGACCTTCAGGAGGCCGAAGACATTGGTGGCGTAAAGCCTTTCGACTTCCTCGGCGGTTGCTTCCTCGACGGCGCCGAGCAGGCCGTAACCGGCATTGTTAGCGAGGACGTCGATGCGGCCGAAGCGTTCGACGGCTTTTGCAGCGGCTTCCTTCGCTTGTCCCTCATCGGTGACGTCAAGGGCGACCGCGACAAGGTTCGGGCGGTCGCCGAACTTATCGGTCACGTTCTTCGGATTGCGGGCTGTGGCGACGACCGCATCGCCGGCTGCAAGCGCTTCCTTCGTCATCAGCGCGCCGAAGCCGCGGGATGCACCAGTGATGAACCAGACTTTCATGACACGTTCCTTTCAAGCTCTACGGTTCCTGGGTGTCTGCATCTTCTGTGCCGACGGGAGGAATTTGACTGAAAACTGGTTGCTGTATAAGATTTGTTATTATCGAAACTATGATGAGTGAAATTCAGCAATGCGCGCCACCGAGCTTTCCGAACTGGCAGCTTTTGCCGCCGTTGCCCGGCACCGGAGCTTCAGAAAGGCGGGCGAGGAGAGGGGCGTCACGGCCTCCGCCGTCAGCCATGCGGTTCTCAATCTCGAGGACAGGACCGGCGTCCGGCTTTTGAACCGCACGACGCGCAGCGTCTCGCTGACGGAGGCGGGCGAACTCCTGAAGTCGCATCTCGATTCGGCCTTTGGCGAGATCACCGCAGCGCTCGATGCGCTGAACCGGTTTCGTGACACGCCCTTCGGCAAGGTCAGGATCAACGTTCCGAATTCGATCGCGCCTTTCGTGATCGGCCGCGTGATCGGCCCGTTGCTCGAAAAGAATCCGAACCTGCAGCTCGAAATCAGTGCCACCGACCGCCTGATCGATATTGTCGAGCAAGGTTTCGATGGCGGGATAAGGTTTGGGGAGCGGGTGACGGAGGGCATGATCGCCTTGCGCATCAAGCCGCGGCTGCGCCTGGTGGTCGTCGGTTCGCCCGCCTATTTCGAGCGGCGGCCGAAGCCGGTGACACCGCACGACTTGAAGCGTCATCTCTGTATCCAGAACATGTTTCCCTCCGGCGCGCGTTACCCATGGGATTTCGAGAAGGACGGGCAGGCGATTACCTTCCACCCGGCCGGCCCGCTTTCGCTCGACGACCACGAACTGATGACCCACGCGGCCCTGGGCGGCGTGGCGCTCGCCTATGTCTGGGAAGATCGCGTGGAGAAGATGATCGCGGCCGGCGAACTCATCCAGGTGCTCGACGACTGGTGCCAACCGGAAGAGCCGCTCTACCTCTACTACCCCAGCCGGCGCCACATGCCGGCGGGGTTCAGGGCAGTGATAGAAGCGATGAAGGCGGAATAGCGCCAGGCGTTCTGGGCTCTGGGGCACCTCTTGCCGCGATGACCTCATCAAGACAACTGGCGAGAGGACAGAGCGGCGGCTCATGCGCAGCAGTCCTCAATGGTGCCGGCGGGTCTGCCCCGCCGATAGGGCTTTTCCTCGCAGTCCGATGTCGGCCAGGCGCTGCAATTGCGGCACCAATCCCAAGTGTCTTTGCCCTTGCTCTTCCGATCTGCCATGTCCCCCCCCCCGTCGATTTGCCCGCGGTGGGTAAACGGCAGGCCTTGCTCCGTCCGGCCCCGTGTGCGGTCGGCCCG
>NZ_JABEPH010000605.1:0-2018 GCF_013004495.1 Rhizobium sp. SEMIA 4085 | reverse complement strand
CGCGCTGGGTGGCGGCGCGCGGCGCACGGCCTGCACCGGGTGGAGGGCGCGGCGCGCACCCGCCGGCGGGTGCTGGTCTCCGTCGAGCGTGCGGAGACGGAAATCGATCCGGTCACGCGTGATGCGCTTCTGACCTTCGCAATCGTCGGCGCAGGACCGACCGGAGTGGAACTTGCGGGCATCATCGCCGAGCTGGCGCGCAAGACGCTGCCGCGGGAATTCCGCAACATCGATACGCGCAAGGCGAAGGTCGTGCTGATCGAGGCGGGGCCGCGGGTGCTTTCAAGCTTCGCCGAGGAGCTTTCGGCTTATGCGCAGCAGGCGCTCGAAAAGCTCGGCGTCGAGGTTCATCTCGGCGAGTTCGTAACGGACTGCACCGCCGCCGGCGTGAAAGTCGGCGAGAAGTTCATTGCCAGCAAGACGATCGTCTGGGCGGCTGGCGTGCAGGCCTCGCCTGCGGCAAAATGGCTAAATAGTCCAGCCGATCGGGCAGGGCGGGCAATTGTCGAAAAAGACCTGAGCGCGCCGGGATTGCCAAAGGTCTTCGTCATCGGTGATACGGCGTCCGTCGTTCAGAACAACGGCAAGCCGGTGCCCGGGATCGCGCCTGCCGCCAAGCAGCAGGGCGCTTACGTCGCAAAGGTCATCCGCGCGCGCCTACAGGCAAAGCCGGCGCCCGGACCTTTCCGGTACTGGCATCAGGGAAGCCTTGCGACGATCGGGAAAAGCGCTGCCATCATCGACTTCGGCAAGATCAAGCTGAAAGGGTGGATCGCCTGGTGGATATGGGGCATTGCCCATATCTACTTCCTGATCGGGACGCGCTCGCGCTTTGCCGTTGCCTGGAGCTGGCTGTGGATCTATCTGAGCGGTCAGCACAGCGCGCGGCTGATCACCCAGAAGGAAACCATGCGGGAAGAGAATTAAGAGAAAGGCGGCTCGGGTGAGCCGCCCTTCCGTTGTCAGGCAGCCAGCGAGGCGATGTCGATGACGAAGCGGTAGCGCACGTCGCTCTTGATGACGCGCTCGTAGGCTTCGTTGATGTCCTGGATGGCGATCTTCTCGATTTCGGAGACGATGTTGTGCGCGCCACAGAAATCGAGCATTTCCTGCGTTTCCTTGATCGAGCCGATCATTGAACCGGAAAGGCTCTTGCGGCCGGCGATGACGGAGAAGGCGTGGACAGGAACGGCATGTTCCGGAACGCCGACGAGCACCATGGAACCGTCGAACTTCAGGAGGTTGAGGTAGGCGTTCCAGTCGATCGCCGTGCCGACCGTATTGATGATCAGGTCGAAGGTGCCGGCGAGCGTCTTGAAGGTCTCGGCATCGTTGGTCGCGTAATAGTCCTTGGCGCCGAGCTTCAGGCCGTCTTCCTTCTTCGACAGCGTCTGACTGAGCACGGTGATGTCCGCGCCCATGGCGGCGCCGAGCTTGACGCCCATATGGCCGAGACCGCCCATGCCGACGATTGCGACCTTCTTGCCGGGGCCGGCCCTCCAGTGACGAAGCGGCGAATAGAGCGTGATGCCTGCGCAAAGCAGCGGCGCGCCTGCATCGAGCGGGATGTTGTCCGGGAAGGAGAGGACATAGCCTTCCTTGACGACGATCGAGTCGGAATAGCCACCGTAGGTCGGCGTTTCGCCGTCCGCTTCGACGTCGTTGTAGGTCTGGGTGAGCCCCGGCAAGAAATGCTCGTAGTCGAGGTCGCGTGTGGCACAGCCGATGCAGGAATTGACGAAGCAGCCGACGCCGACGCGGTCCCCGACCTTGAACTTCGTGACTTTCGAGCCGACAGCCGAAACCACACCTGCAACTTCATGGCCCGGCACCATCGGGTAACGCGAATTGCCCCATTCGTTGCGGGCCTGGTGGATATCGGAATGGCAGACGCCGCAATATTGGACGGAAATGACGACGTCATCGTCATTCGGTTCACGGCGTTCGGAGGTGAAGGGCGCCAGCGGTTTTGACGCGTCCGTGGCGGGAAAGCCGTTTGGCATAGCCATGTGAATCTT
>NZ_JABEPH010000604.1:0-2058 GCF_013004495.1 Rhizobium sp. SEMIA 4085 | reverse complement strand
ACGCATGACAGAGCGGTTGGCTCGACACAGTTGGAGAACTTGTGAAGAGAACCGACAGGTTCATCACGCCCTGCGGCTCGCCGCGATTGGTCGCGCCCACCCAATGGATGTCTAGTCGCAACAGGAAATTGCGGCCGTTGCGCGCTTGCGCTGTTGATGAGTTTGCGGCTGCTACGCCCTTCGTCCTGGCCCATTGAGCCGGCGCCCAAGACCATTAATTAAGACCTTGCTAATTTTATGATGTTGAAGCAACCTCTAAGGTTCGCCCCGTTTCGTGGGCTTCGCTGCCTTCAGCGAAAGGAGGTTCTATGTCGTCCGACATCCATTACATGCCATACGGCTGCCGCGCGGAACAAGACGGCAAATGGACGGTATTTGATACCGTCACCGGCTATCCCGCCATGATAGGATGCAAGCAACTGACTGATCTAACTGAAAAAAATGCCACTGAACTGATGGACATCCTCAACCGGAACACTGTTGGGTCCAAATGGCAGCGCCTTCCCAGATATGCAATCCAGGGACTTCCAACACGGATAAGCGGCATCGATCTCGACCAGAAGACGCATTCGCCGTCACCCAGGCATCAGTGATCGCGTTCGCTTTTCGTAAGCGTTCGGTGTGTCTCGCTAGCGCGGCCGAATGGCCATCAGTTCAAACGCCCACCTTGTCGAAACCCGTGGCAATGGGGTGCGGCAGCAGCCCGAGACATCTGCGAATGCCCGGCTGGGCCAAACGATATCGTACGCCGCGCGGAAAGCCGCTTCTCTCCCTCATGTCCGTTGATCAGGAGCGCTGCTGGACGTCCAGCGATCGGGCTGGACCGCTTCCAGTCCGCGCCTTGTCGAGGATGCTGGACGTTCTCCCCTTGCATCGGGCGGCCGTCCATCGTTAACCTGCCTTTCTGGCGAGGGGCGGAAATATGAGTAACAGACGTTGGGATCACCCCGTAATGATCATCTGCAGGAAGACCGGGCAGCTCTCGACCATCGCATCCACAGCCGAGGCGCTCGAGGTTCTCACGAATTCTTGGCCGATTGCGGACGGAAAGGCGTTCATGGCCGCGTTGCTGATCTGCTCCGACGTCGAAGCCGGCATCCGAGAACCTGACGAAGCCCGCGTAAGCTTCATCGCAGCAGCGAAAGAAGCAGGTGTTCCGTTCGACACCATGGGGGGTTAGGGAAAAAGATGCCTCCTGAAGTGCGCTTGAGGCGTTGAACAATCTTATCAGACGGCGGAATTCTGCCGCAAAACCAGCGACTTCCGGTAGCGGGGCCGAGCGACGTTGTTTCCCTTGGGCGAGCTTGGCGCTGCAGCTGAGTTTCACCGCTTTCTTTGCTCCTCACGGGCATTTCTTCCATGCTAGTCTGGTGCCGCCTCCCGTGGCATAGCAAGGTCGCGCCGTCTTGGTTTGGCAATTGCTTCGTCCAGCGCTCGGGCGATCAAGAAATGCAACGTATCCGCGGCAGGTTCTTTGTCTGACATGGCGCCCGGGCGTAAAGCATCGATAGGGGTTGGAATTTCGCTGATGGCCGGCCCCAAAAGGTTGGGCCTAACTTATCATGGGTCTCAATATGTGAGCCGCTGTCACGTTTCATGGAAAACAATGGCGCGGCTAGGACCAAAGTCCCGCCAATATTCAGACTTCGGTCCAATATCATCCGCCTCAAGCATAATGCATGTTCTGAATGACCCGAAGTGCGCATTGCGCGCGAAAGGTCAGGGCTTTCCTCGTGCAGCCAGGGAGGGCCTTAATTTGTACTGCGTATTCCAAGTGTCGCAAGGCTCCGAAGGCAGCAGCGGCACAAGGTACGGCCAGGGCTCGCCTTAGCCCACCCATCCGAAGGCGAGCCCTCGTCGTAACTTGCCCGTCGGTGCAGTATACCGCCCGCGCACCAGTCCTTGACACAACCGCAAGATCTGTCCTCCCAAAGGAAAACCACCCCGGTTAAGGAGAGACAGGCAAGCATTCTACTTAAAGAAAGAAGGGGCCCAGCATCCATGTTTCGAGCCGGCAGCGCAGGAGGCGACGGGGGACATTGAACCTGCCGAGACCGG
>NZ_JABEPH010000603.1:0-2076 GCF_013004495.1 Rhizobium sp. SEMIA 4085 | reverse complement strand
ACCCTGCACCGGCCATGCGGCAGCATCGCCGAGCGCACAGATGGTGTGGCCTTCGATCTGCTTGGTGACCTGGAAGAGCATGTCGATCTCGCGCTTGTGGGCATTGCCCTTGGCCATACGCTCCATCACGCGCCACATCCAGCCGGTGCCTTCGCGGCACGGCGTGCACTGGCCGCAGCTCTCATGCTTGAAGAAAGCCGAGATGCGGGCAATCGCCTTGATGACGTCGGTGGACTTGTCCATGACGATCGCGGCGGCCGTGCCGAAGGACGAACCGACAGCGCGCAGGCCGTCGAAATCCATCGGGCAATCGATGATGTCCTTGGCGGGCACGATCGGGCACGAGGCGCCGCCAGGAATGACGGCGAGCAGGTTGTCCCAGCCGCCGCGAATGCCACCGGCGTGACGATCGACAAGCTCGCGGAAAGTAATGCCCATTTCCTCTTCGACGGTGCACGGCTTATTGACGTGGCCGGAGAGCATGAAAAGTTTGGTGCCGACATTGTTCGGACGGCCGATCGAGGAGAACCAGCCGGCGCCGCGGCGAAGGATCGTCGGGGCAACGGCGATCGACTCGACGTTGTTGACCGTCGTCGGGCAGCCGTAGAGACCCATATTGGCCGGGAACGGCGGCTTCAGGCGCGGCTGCCCCTTCTTGCCCTCAAGGCTTTCGAGCAGGGCGGTTTCTTCGCCGCAGATGTAAGCGCCGGCGCCGTGATGGACATAAATTTCCATGTCCCAGCCGAGCTTGTTGTTCTTGCCGAGCAGGCCGGCATCATAGCATTCGTCGATAGCCGCCTGCAGTGCCTCACGCTCGCGGATATATTCGCCGCGGACATAGATGTAGGCGGCGTTCGCGCCCATGGCGAAGCTTGCAACCACGCAGCCTTCGATCAGCGTATGCGGATCGTGGCGCATGATGTCGCGGTCCTTGCAGGTGCCGGGCTCCGACTCGTCGGCATTGACGACGAGATAGTGCGGCCGGCCATCGCTTTCCTTCGGCATGAAGGACCACTTGAGACCGGTCGGAAAACCTGCGCCGCCACGGCCGCGAAGGCCAGACGCCTTCATCTCGTTGACGATCCAGTCGCGGCCCTTTTCGAGGATCTGCTTGGTGCCGTCCCAGTGGCCGCGGCTCATCGCGCCTTTCAGGGACTTGTCCTTGAGGCCGTAGATATTGGTAAAGATGCGGTCCTTATCTTGTAACATGCTTCACACCTCTTACCGCGGCTTCTTGCCAAAGATCTTGATATATTCCGCTTCGCCGCCCTTGGCGAGCGCCTTGGCCTGCTTGGCCCAGTCGTCGCGCTCGATGCGGCCCTTGAAATTCAAGTATCCATCGACCCAGTCGCGTTCGGCCTTCTTCCAGCCTGCGACCTGCGCGTAGGTGAAGATTCCGAGTTCGTTCAAAATGGCCTCGATCTTCGGACCGACGCCCGAGATCAGCTTGAGATCGTCCGGAGCTGTCGGCTTTTCGATGCCGACCGGCCGGTTCTTGTCGGTCAGCGCCGGCTTACTCACGGCCGGAGCAGCGGCTGCCTTTGCAGGCTTTTCGGCCGGTGCAGGCAGCGGCGCAGCCTCGACGGCCTTGACATTTTTGGCCGCGGCCTTCGGCGCCGTATGGGGCGTCTTCAGCGCCGGATTGGTTTCAGCGTCACCGCTCTTTGGACGGCCGGCCTCGGAAGGCGGAAGGCTGACGGCATCGCCGACGGCCTTCTTTGCGGAAGCCTTCGGCTTGGGATCCGGCGCCAGAAGCGTCGTCGGACCGCCTTCGGGCGAGGAAAAATGACGGTCGATCTGCGGGCCGGGCTTGATGCTTGCGCCATTGCCGGCATTGAACGTGTCGATGATCTCTTCGAGGCGCTCCGGCGTCAGGTCTTCGTAAGTGTCCTTGCCGATCATCACCATCGGTGCGTTAACGCAGGCCCCGAGACATTCGACCTCTTCCCAGGAGAGCGTGCCTTCGGCATTGCGCTCGAACGGGTGATCGGGGATCTTGCTCTTGCAGACCTTCATCCGGCCTTCAGAGCCGCGCAGCATGCAGGGCGTCGTGCCGCCGACATGGACGTGGGGGCG
>NZ_JABEPH010000602.1:0-2106 GCF_013004495.1 Rhizobium sp. SEMIA 4085 | reverse complement strand
CCAGGGCGCGGCGCACACGCTGAACCTGCGCAAGCAGCCTGGGGAGCCGGCAAAGGCGGCCGTGGCGATTGTCAATGTCGCTCATGACGAGGACAAGCCGCTGCGACTGCCGCTTGGCAATAGCGGCTAGGACGGCATTCTCGATAAACCCGAGCAGGTCCGTCAGGAGATCGCGAAGCGAGAAGCGGTCAGCCGCGCCACGGATCGGGATTGACGTTGTTCGGGTGGCTTCTGCGATGACGCTATTGGTGCGTATCGCGGAAAAGCAAGACGTCCTTTCAGATTCCCTATCAGAGCTTGAGGCCCGAGCGAGACTGGGAATCCAGTGACAAATGTCTCGCGGCGCTCGCCGGCTTCAAAGCGTGCCGTAGCCCGGGCGAGCCCATTAGAGCCGAGCTCGTCGTCAGCCGGAGGTGAGTAGACGGCGCTAGCGTCACGGCCGCTTATACCAAGGCGCAAACCATACCCGCCATTCGTCGATCTAGCTATTCGAGCCTTTTGGTTTCACCGCCTCCTGCCGGTCCGCGGCGGCGAGTGACGGGAGGCGATCTCCCACTTCTGCGATCAGCACGGGGGGCTGATCGCGACGGGCCGGTTGTGCGATCTGATTTTAGTTGGAAGGGGCTTGAGCCGCCAGTACTAACGCGTCGGACAGCTCCATGAAAAAACCGCCGAAGACAAAGCGCCGCGCCGAGGTCGGGTTGTAACGATTCTGCTATTTGTTTCCACGCGATTACCACACGATCACGAAAAAAGCCGGGTCCCGTGATGTTCTTCACGAGACCCGGAAGTCGGCCGGACAGCCGGCCTCTGGGAGAAAATGTGCCGTCTTAGGGCCTAGGTGAGTTTCCCGACCGACTTTTCGAGAATCGCCCATAATTCCTCACCATATTTTTCGCGCCAGCTTGTGTAGAAGCCGCCGTCGCGAAGTTTCTGCCTGAACGACTCGGTGTCGGGCTGATTGAATACAAGACCCTGTTTGGCCAGGACCTCTTTCAGGGACTCCGACAACTTGGCCATGTCTTGACGCTCATCGAGCGCTGCTTGATTGATGTTGCGGCTTACGACATCCTGCACATCCGCCGGCAGGCTTACCCAGTTGCGCTTGTTGGCAACGCAGAAGAACGCGTCCCACATGTGCCGGGTCCATGCGCAGTATTTTTGGACCTCGACAATATTTGCGGTCTTGATGTTGGCCATGGAATTTTCCTGTCCATCGACGACCTTCGTTTGGAGTGCAGAATAGAGTTCGTTGAAGTTGATGGA
Source organism: Rhizobium sp. SEMIA 4085 (assembly GCF_013004495.1). Taxonomy (NCBI): domain Bacteria; kingdom Pseudomonadati; phylum Pseudomonadota; class Alphaproteobacteria; order Hyphomicrobiales; family Rhizobiaceae; genus Rhizobium; species Rhizobium sp. SEMIA 4085. The sequence goes on along the minus strand of NZ_JABEPH010000602.1, from coordinate 840 downwards.
CGCCGGAGCTGCCCCAAACGTCTGGAACATAGAAGTCCAAAGCGCTCCGACTGGAACGCGGATTTTCATACCGGCGAGATCCGCGGGCGAGTTGACTGGATGCGTGCTGGTGGTGATGTGCCGGAACCCGTTGTCCCACATCTTTTCCATCGGGAGGAGATTCACCTTTTCGATGAGCTTATGCAGAGCGACACCGAGTTCGCCGTCCATCGTTTTCCAAACCGTATCATAGTCCGGGAAAATGAAACCGAGACCATAGATCGAGGCCGCCGGAACCATGGTGGACAGTACATTGATACCAGAGTTCAGGAACAGATCGATGCCGCCTGCTCTCACTTGCGACAGCATGTCCGTGTCGCTACCAAGCTGGTTGTTCGGGTAGACCTGCAGCTCAACCCGCCCGTTCGTCTCCTGTTGGATGCGCGTTGCCGCCTCCCTTGCGCGCGTGGTGATTGGATGGGTTTCGGCCAGGTTAAACGCGAACTTCAGGGAATATTCGGCCGCGGCAGCTCGCTTCATTGAAAAGCCGAGCGCGGTGGCGCTTAGACCTAGCGTCGTCGTCATCGTAAATGCGCGTCTTGTCAGGTTTACCATAGCGTTCTCCTCCAAATAACTCTGTGAATTTTGACTGGTCGATGCCGGACTAAAGGAAGCCGATCGAGAGCCACGGAACCGCAGCAACAACGGCAAGACCAATGGCCATGGCGACGATGTAACCGACGATCGGTTTCATGCCCGCATCGGGGCTGACCCGGGTAATTGCGCAGGCAGCGTAGTAGCCAACGCCGAAGGGCGGCGCGAACAGGCCGATACCCATCGCCAACACGACGACCATGGCGT
>NZ_JABEPH010000601.1:0-2134 GCF_013004495.1 Rhizobium sp. SEMIA 4085 | reverse complement strand
CCCCCCCCGCCCGCCCCCCCCGATCCGGCCTTCTTCCGTGACCGTTCCCTTGGACACTGCCTTCATGGCCCTAACGCAATCCGCCACCACCTCCGGGGTCAGCATCAGACAGGCCCCGAAGGTTCCCGATTGCACCCGGTCCGAAGGACAGCCGACATTGAGGTTGATCTCGTCGTAGCCGTAGGGTCCGGCGATCCGCAGCGCCTCGGCAAGTTTCACCGGATCCGATCCGCCGAGCTGCAGCGCTACCGGATGCTCGTCAATATTAAACGACAGCAGCCTCTCCCGCGGCCCGTGAATGATCGCGTCCGCCACAACCATTTCGGTATAGAGCAAGGCGTTCCGGCTGATCTGCCGGTGGAAATACCGACAATGGCGATCGGTCCAGTCAATCATGGGTGCGACCGCGAGCACGCGGCCATTGGAATAGTGGGATTTTCCTTGTGCTGAAGGCCTTCTGGTAAGTTCCGTCATGTCTCGTTCGATCTCGTTTTTTGCCTTTTTCGACCGTTTTTGAGATGCCGATGCTACGGCATAGCACTTGCAGGAGGTTTTGTATCACTGATGGGTATGTATCAGAGCGAACACGAAAAAAGGGACGAAGGCTTATAACGCACAGATTCGGATTAAGCGAGACGGTGCCTCGTGCAAAGCAAAGCCCAGACCTTCAACAGACGGCTTTGGCGTCAAGATAACCCAAGCGGCTAAATCCAAGGTACTTGAACTGCTTCCCGGCGCGATGGCCCTGCGAGCTACACCACTTGGCGGGACACGACCTTGGGAATTGCGATTGCGTAACCAGGAACCTTAAAACTAGAACATCTCCTCGCGAACAGCCGATCCGGGCTGTTACCACGCCGCGTGTATTGGCGAGTTGCGCTGATACAGGGCCGCTTTTTTTAAAGCCGAGCTAACGAATGGTTGCCCGCGTCTGCATTCAAAGCAGCTCGCTTTTTCGGCCGTTCTTTGACACTATACGTCGCGCTTCCTCATTGACTGAAACGGTGCGGCTGCCCGCTTCGCTCCAGGTGTCGCGGCAACCTTGCTGGTCGGTCAGCGTTTCACGTCGAGTTTGGCCCGGAGAAGAACAATGAACCTGCAGAAGATCTACACCGCATTGCTCACCGCAGACCTTGCGGCGGCCGAAGTCTGGTATACGAAGCTGCTTGGTCATGGACCGGATTATCGGCCAATGGACACGCTGGTGCAGTGGGAGCTCTTCGATCAGGGCGGGTTAGCGCTTTCAACCGACGACGAGATCGCCGGCAGGGGCGTGATTTTCCTTATCGTCGATGATGTTGCGGCCGAGCGCCGCAGACTGCAGGGCCTGGGGATCGTGCTCGGGGACGACATTGAGGGCGACTACTCCACCCTGGCGCAGGTGCGTGATCCTGACGGCAACCTGCTCACGCTAGCGACGCCGCCCTCGCGGCCCTACCCGCTTGCATGACCGCAATGAAGGCTGGCTCATGGCGCACGATCTTGCCGGCCGAAAGATCGAGGCTTGCCGGAACGGCGATCTGCTAGTGCCCTCGCTGCTGGCGCGGCACGGACGAAACTCGGAACCCGACGCGGTCGCGATTGCCGTCGATGCCGATGACGAGAAATCATGAAGTTCCAGAGATCATCTGCAACTGCGTTCGGTACTGAATGCTGGGGGGTCGCGGGTCAAGGTTAGATCGAATGCCCCGCCAATGCGGCTAGGGCTCGCCGTTCGCTTTCTTTTGAGCCTGTTTGAGAAACGCATTCCCAGCATGATTCTGGTATGGATTCATTGGGTGTCGGTTTGTTTCGGGGGCCGACACGATGGGCACTGAACATAGATCGGCGGGCGCCGTGGAACGCTGGCTGGATACGCATTGTAAGGAAGATCGTTTCGACCGAATTTCAGGTTAGGCCATGAATCAGGAAATCCGGCTTTTTGGCGCTATTGCGGTCCGACCTGCCGTCCTTGCTCTCATATCCCAGTTCGAAACGGCTACAGGATTCACAGTTGCGGTCAAGTGGGAGCTCAATCCGACGGTAAAGAAGCAGATTGAAACTGGGGAACCTTTTGACCTCGTCATCATCAATCCGAACCTGGTTCAGGATCTGACCGCGTTGGGAAAAATCAAGGCGGGAAGCCAGGTAGCGT
>NZ_JABEPH010000600.1:0-2142 GCF_013004495.1 Rhizobium sp. SEMIA 4085 | reverse complement strand
GGATAAGCCGCTTCGGGCATTGCTCTGCCTCACAATCGACTTGACCGCTTCGTATCGCAACGCCATGTTCCGCGCACATCAACGGGTGGAAAAATCTTGCCGACTGCAGCCAATCTTCTTTCGATCATGCCCTTTCCGGATATCGATCCGATCGCCTTTGCGATCGGCCCTCTGGCTGTTCACTGGTACGGTCTCGCCTATGTCGCAGGCATCATGCTCGGATGGCTCTATGCCCGGCGGATCGCCGGCAATGATGCGCTTTGGCCGGGCAACGCCTCGCCGATCACCAAGGCGCAGATCGACGACTTCATCGTCTGGGCAGCCCTCGGCATCGTTCTCGGCGGTCGCATCGGCTACATCTTTTTCTACGATCTGCCGGCCGTGATCGAAACCCCGCTCCGTGCCATCGAGATCTGGAATGGCGGCATGTCCTTCCACGGCGGAACCATCGGCACGACGATCGCCATGATCCTTTTTGCGCGCAAGAACGGCATTCCGGTCTGGAGCCTTTTCGACATCGTCGCTACCGTGGTGCCGATCGGCCTATTCTTCGGTCGCATGGCAAACTTCGTCAACGGCGAGCTTTGGGGGAGGCTTACGGATGTACCCTGGGCAGTCGTTTTCCCGACCGGCGGGCCTTTTGCGCGGCATCCGAGCCAGCTCTATGAAGCGGGCCTCGAAGGCATCGTGCTGCTGCTTTCGCTTGCTCTTGTCGTCTACGGTTTCCGGGCGCTGAAATCACCGGGGCTCGTTACCGGTCTCTTCGTCTGCGGCTACGCGCTGTCACGCATATTCGTCGAGTTGTTCCGCGAGCCGGATGCGCAGCTTGGCTACCTGCTCGGCACGAACTGGCTGACCATGGGCATGGTCCTTTCCTTCCCGATGGTCCTGCTCGGCATCTGGGCGATGGCACGTGCCCGCCGCCAGGCCGCTTTGCAGCATTGAGCCTGTCAGGACCGTACGATCATGACGACCGCACTCGGTGAAAAGATAAAGTCGATCATTCAGGCGAACGGGCCGATCAGTGTCACGGACTATTTTTCGCTCTGCCTCGCTGATCCGGAATACGGCTACTATCGCACCCGCGAGCCCTTCGGCCGATCCGGCGATTTTGTCACTGCGCCCGAGGTCAGCCAGCTCTTCGGCGAAATGATCGGGGTCTTCGTCGTGCATGCCTGGCAGCGCCATGGCGCGCCGGCAGGCGTGCGCCTCGTTGAAATCGGCCCCGGTCGCGGGACGATGATGGCCGACATGCTGCGCGTCATCGAGCGTCTCGCCGCGCCGCTTTTCGAGAATATGACGGTTCATCTCGTCGAAACGAGCGAGCGTTTGCGCGGTATCCAGCAGCAGACGCTTGACGCACATGAGGGCAAAATCAGCTGGCATGCCGATTTCGAGGAAGTTCCGCCGGGCTTCACGCTGATTGCGGCAAACGAGCTATTCGACGCCATTCCAATCCGCCAATTCATCAAGACGCCGACCGGCTTTCGTGAGCGCATGGTTGGCCTCGATATCGATGGCGAGCTGACATTCGCCGCCGGGATCGCCGGCATCGATCCGGCACTGCTGCCTGAAAACCCGCAGGCCGCGCCGGCCGGCACGCTCTTCGAGATTTCGCCGGCCCGGCAGGCTGTGATGATGACGATCTGCGATCGCCTGAAGGCCTTCGGCGGCACGGCGCTGGCGATCGATTACGGCCATCTCGTCACCGGCTTCGGCGATACGCTACAGGCCGTGCGCATGCACGAGTTCGATCCGCCGCTTGCCCATCCCGGCGAAGCGGACCTGACGAGCCATGTGGATTTCGAAGACCTCGCGAAGACCGCTGTCGGCGCCGGGCTGCATCTCAACGGCGCGTTGCACCAGGGGGATTTCCTGATCGGCCTCGGCATTCTCGAGCGCGCCGCCGCTCTCGGCCGCGATCGTGAACCGCGCACCCAGCAGATTATCCAGAGCGCGGTGGACCGGCTGGCCGGCTCCGGCGAGGGCCGGATGGGCGAGCTTTTCAAGGCGATGGCCGTCTCCCATCCGGCCGTCGATCTCATGCCGTTCCGCCCGGTGGATTGACAGGACGCGCGGCCCTGGGCCAACATCCGGCGCAATCAAGAATGCTTCGCCGGGCGGGCCGGCGGACAATGGCGC
>NZ_JABEPH010000599.1:0-2143 GCF_013004495.1 Rhizobium sp. SEMIA 4085 | reverse complement strand
ACCTTCACCTGGTAACCTCTGTCTTTCCGGCCGCCTCCAGGTCCCGATTATACCCGTCTCGAAACGACGGTGCTGCTCTCCACGCAACGCCGCGACCGGGAACGTGCGCGGCGCCTGCCCGACGTCCAGATCGAGTCGACGATCTCCGTGACGGAATTTACCCGCGCATTGCATATCGAGGATCTCGGCGGTTTCGAGCAGACGGAAGGACTTTTCCAGGCGATCCTGACGACCTGCGAGTATGTAGGACTGATCTACAAAAGTCAGTTCAACCGGCTGCGGCCAAACCAGTTCGAGCCCATGCTGCGGCCGTTGCTGGCCGTGCCCGTCCACGAATCCTATCCCAGCAACCACTCGTTCCAGTGCTTTTCGATCGCCTTCGCATTCTCGACGATCCTGCCGGAACATCCGGCCACCGACGAGCTAGCCCGCATCGCCCAGAACGTCGCCGAAAACCGTGAATGGGCTGGCCTCCACTATCCCAGCGACACGCAGGCGGGTCGAGATCTCGCCCGACGCTTCGCTCCCTACCTCCACGACGCATTCGGTCCTCTATTCCAGGCCGTACACGACGAATGGGTCTGAATTCGCCAGCTGCACAACAGGGATCATGAACATGACGGATCAATCACAAATGCCCGAGCCCGCGCCGATCAACTACTATTATCTCTGGCACCTGACTGCGCTTGGTGTGGTCGACGCGGAATACGGATCGGCTCCGCCTGCTCCACCCGCGCTCGATGGGAGCGCCGCACGCGCGCTCCCCGATCCCCTCATCACCGGCACGGTCTGGGATGCCATCGCTTCCGCCGGCCCGTTGCGACCCGCGCGCGTCGCGCTGATCGATGTCGGCGTATCTCCGGACCATCCCAATCTGGCAACCCGGCTTGACCGGGAAGCGTCGATCGATTTGACGACCCATCGTTACGGCGCGCGCGCGCTCGAAATACTCGATACGACTACGTCGTTTGACCGCGAGGAAAGGCATGCCTTCTTTGCCGGGCTCGACATCGCTCCGCTCGGCAATATCGGCCTTTCGAATGACGACCGGGACTATCTCAGTGACCTGGTTGCCGAATACGCCACGTCGGAGGGTGTTCTTCGGCGGCTCTACAATCCGGAATCGCTTTTTGCATCGCATGGTACGTGCTGCGCAGGTCTGATTGTCGGCGAACCCGCCGTTGTGGCGGAAGAAGGCACAGCAAGCGCTCCGCCGGAGGGAGCCTTCTACGGCAATGGTGACGAGTTGCGTACGAGCGGTAATCGCAATGTCATCCCCTATTTCGGCGTTGACCCTTTTTCAAGGATCATCTCTATCAGGACGTCCTTCGAAGACGATGTCAGGCAGTTCATCGCTGCCTTTCTTTATGCCTATCATCAAAAGGCGGACGTGATCGTCTTGCCGCGTGGTCTGCCGGACCCAAAACGCAGCGTCGTTGATCCGAAGAATGAGCTGAAGGCCGACTTGGAACTATGGAAAAACCAGGATGCCGCCAATCTCTTCACGCGCATCGCCTTCGCCGACCAGGGTGGGCCTGAACTGGAGCCGAAGGCTGCGCAGAAAGGCTCCAATCCGGATCGCCCGTGGCATATCCTCAAACAGCTCATCGTCGCCATCAGCCGGCACGTTCCGATCGTCTGCGCCGCGGGAAACAGTGGCGAGAGCCAGTTGATCTATCCGGCAAGTCTTGCCGACGACGACAACGGCATCATCGCCGTCGGGGCCGTTACCGTCGAAGGTTTCCGTTCGGGCTACAGCAATTACGGCGAAGGATTGACGGTTGTCTCCCCCTCCGACGACGGTGAGGTCTTGAACCGGCATCAGTTGCGTCTCGACCGGCTTTCTCCTTTTGCCGCACAACACGACTACGGTGCTTTTCGAATGCAGGAATACTGCTATTCGCACTTCTCGCTGCTGACGACGGACCTGCCGGGGATTTTCGGCTATGATCGCGGCTCCGATCCATGGTCGGCGGTCGTGCCGTTCGGAACCAATCCCGGCATTGGCGGAGGATATTACACCACCTTCGGGGGCACCTCGGGCGCGTCGGCGCAGGTGGGGGGACTCTGCGCTCTGGTGCAGCGGGGCCAAAAGGGCCGCCGCAAACCCGCGGACGGCCTCTCGGGGCCCAAGGGCAAGTCC
>NZ_JABEPH010000598.1:0-2146 GCF_013004495.1 Rhizobium sp. SEMIA 4085 | reverse complement strand
CTCGACAAGTCGTTTGGTAGCATTCTTCCATGTGGCGATAGTGGCAGTTGTGCATTGCGCTCGACGTGCTTCCGGGCCAGTGGGAATTACTCAGCCGCCCTTTCATGCGTGGTCTATCCCGAACGCACTCCCCAAGACATGGGAAATGGTCGCGCTCGTCGCCTCTTCAGTCGTCCGACTTCTCAAGCGAGTAGCCGACCGACCGGATGGTGCGGATTGTGAGAGTGGCCGTTTTTAGCGTCTTTCTAAGTCGGCTAATATGGACGTCGACGGTGCGTTCGCCGACATGGATATTCTGCGGCCAGGCCGCACCGATCAGCTCGTCTCGGCTAAAGACCTTGCCGGGGTTCTTTAGAAGATGCCGCAGAAGGTTGAACTCGATCGGTCCGAGATGGATCTCATGGTCCTTGTGGTGAACCCGGTGGGTATCGAGCCTCATCTCAACGTCTCCACAGCCGAGCGAGCTGCCGCTTTCAACTTCGTTAATTGATGGCTGCCCCGGCGTTAGCTTTACTCGCAGGTAGTCGACCAGCTTCGCTGGCGCGATAGGACGCACAAAGCTCTCGTCGACGCCGGCCCTCCAGAGATCAAGGTGGTCGCTTTCCGCACCGGGCGAGATCGGCGCAACCACAAGCAGAAGGCCGGTCCGGGGCTCCTCTTTAAGTCGGGCGCAAATTGTAGGCCCAGCTGCGCTTGCCGGCTGGCAATCCAGCACCACGGTCTGTAGCTCCCGTTCGCCGGCTAACGCGAGCGCCTCCTCCACGCCGCCGGCCAGCTCAATCGTGAAGCCGTCGACCGCCAGGATGTGACTGAAGACTAGATAGAAGTCAACGTCTTGCGAACAGATCAGAACTCGTGGCTTCATCAGCGCTACCCCTGCTCCATTCCCAGCGGCGCCTCCCCGGCCAGCACCCTGCGGAACCGAGGCGCGGCGCAGTTCTAATCGTCTGCGTACGGGCGCGACGTACTGAAGGGTTTCAAAACTCGTGCCAAATTGGCTGATCGCGTTAACAGAAAATTTTATCGTTGGGCTTCAAACGTTTACCCAGATGCAACATAAGAGATCGGCCCAATTTGCCTTTGTCGCGCATCCGACAAGCTGACAGCGGGTGTTGAAGGGCGTCAATCGGCTGGATATCAGCAAGGAATGTTCTCTGACGCATAGGATTTGAGAGGCCTTGCGATCAGCTCGCTGAGCGGTGCCGATCCCAGAGCCATGTTAAAGCCGACCCGGCTCGCTGTTTAGAATACGTTGCAAGTTGAAAGGTAATTTAAACGTATCGCTCAGAATCGCTGGCACGACAGCTTCGGTTTCGATCGGGTTTCTGCCCCATGCAACCGCACCTCAGTGGCCGCTCCGCCATTTCAATGAACCTTTACGCGCCTCACACACTTGAGCTCGCCGATGCTCGCTCGAGAGAAATGGATCGGCATCGTTGCGATTACCGACAGAGAGCTCCCGATTTGTATCCCGTTACGTCATTCATCCAAATTTACAGAACCTTTACAAATGCAAGTCGCTGACAATGGTATGTTCTCCGCGAAGCCTGTCGCCAGCGACGGCTAAATTGACGCCCACTCACGGTCGGATCGCCGCACAGCATGCAACGGAGGGTCAATCGCAATGCCAAGAAGAGCGCTCGTGTTGGTCGAAGGTCACAAAAGTAATGGTCCGCTTTACGTCCGCGCGGCCCAGCGTCTTGGTCTTCACCCAATTACCCTATCGGCTGATCCAGCTCAGTACGACTACCTTGCGGCGGAGGGGATTGAGGCAATCCAGGTCGATACTAGCAATCTCGATTTGCTGATCCACGAATGCACCCAGCTGGGTGCGACCTATGGCATTGTTGGCATTACGGGTTTTACGGGGATCGAGGAGTCGCCCTATGTGATCGTCGCCAAGCTCTGCCGGTACTTTAACCTACCGGGACCGAACCCCACATCCATTGAACGATGTTGCGACAAATTCGCTCAACGTCAGTTCCTCGCAGAGGCCGGCGTTCCAATACCTGCCTATCGCCTAGCGTCTGATACGACCGAAGTAAAAAACTCTGCTGCGGAGATTGGCCTACCAGTGGTCGTTAAGCCGGCCGAAGGCAGCGGTAGCAGCGGTGTCCGATTGTGCCGCGATGTCGAGGAGTTAGAC
>NZ_JABEPH010000059.1:0-21886 GCF_013004495.1 Rhizobium sp. SEMIA 4085 | reverse complement strand
ATCCGACGCAACACGGACCGGTGATAGCGCCTATGCTCCGACCCGGCCCGCTCGGACGAGATCAGCCCGCGCTCCTCGTAGAAACGCAGGGCCGACGAGGCGACGCCACTTCGCCGCGAGACGTCGGTGATGGTCAGCATCGGATCCATGCGTGAAGGAGAGCACGATTCTCACTTGACTTCAAGTTAACTTGAACTTGTAGCAAGTACTCCTACGGATTGAAGGAGCACCGACGATGCAGATGAATATCGATCTTCAGGGACTTCGTGTGGTCGTCACGGGCGGCACGTCGGGCCTCGGACTGGCGCTTGTGCGGAAGCTCATCGAAAAGGGCGCCTGCGTCGCCTTTGTCGCCCGCACCGCTTCGAATGTCGAACGCATTGCAGCTGAGACGGGCGCGCATGGCATTGTCGCCGATCTAGGCAAGAAGGAGCACATCTACCCGATCGCGATGCAGGTGACGGCCAGCCTTAGCGGGGTCGACATCCTGATCAACAATGCGTCGAGCCTTGGTCCTGTCCCTCTGGCGCTACTTGCTGATACCGAGTGCGAGCAGCTGGAAGCGGCGCTTGCGGTCAACCTCCTCGGCGCGTTCCGGCTGACGAAGGCCCTGTTCGGTGCGCTTGCCGCGTCCGCACGCGAGGGCCGCGGCGCGCTGGTAACCAACATCTCCAGTGACGCTGCTGTCAACGCGTATCCCGGTTGGGGCGCGTATGGTGCGAGCAAGGCCGCTCTTGCCCATCTGACGGCGATTTGGGACGAGGAGGCGAAAGTCGATGGGATAAGGTTCCTTGCACTCGACCCTGGCGATATGGACACCCCGCTGCACGCGCTGGCGCTTCCGGACGCCGATCCGTCGACCTTGAAGGCTCCCGAGCTGGCTGCTGCCGAGATCATCGAAAAGATGATCGGCGCTTTGCCGGTTCGGGCTAACCTGCTCGCCGGAGAACAGGCATGACTGCCGACGACCGTTCCGATCAGCGCTCTGCCAGGCTGTTCGTCGTCGAGGCGGACGGAATAATGCGCGACCTGCCGCGTACCAGGCTCGCCACGCTATTCGATGCCGGGGATCTAGTTGTCGCCAATGACGCCGCGACCTTGCCTGCCAGCTTGCATGGTACACATGTCCCAAGCGGGCAGTTGATTGAGATCCGCCTCGCCGGCTGGCGATTACTTCACGATCCTCGCCGCTTCGTGGCGCTTGCCTTCGGCTCGGGTGATCACCGCACGCGCACGGAAGACCGGCTGCCTCCGCCTTCGCTGTCAACAGGCGACCACCTCCGGCTCGGCCCGCTTGAAGCCGTCGTCGAGCGCGTTCTCTACCATCCTCTACTCTTCGAGCTGTGCTTCCAAGGTAGCCGGGCAGCAGTGCTTGCAGGTCTAGCGCAGCACGGTCGGCCGATCCAATACGCGCATGTTCCCGAGCCGTTGGCGCTGTGGGATGTTTGGACGAAGATTGCCGCCCTTCCGTTCGCGTTCGAGGCGCCGTCGGCAGGCTTCGCGCTCGACTGGCGCACGCTGCAAACCTGGCGTCAGCGCGATGTCGGATTCGCAACACTCACGCATGCCGCTGGCGTTTCTTCCACCGGCGATCCTGCTCTCGACTCGCGGCTTCCCTTAGACGAGCCGTACCGCATCCCTGAGCGCACCGCGGCGCATGTCGCGCAGGTGAAGCTCCGTGGCAGCCGCATCATTGCGATCGGCACAAGCGTCGTGCGCGCGCTAGAGGCAGCCGCCGATCCCGATGGCAGCGTGCGCGTCGGAAACGGCATTGCGACAGGACGCATCGCGAGGGGAACGCCGCTTCGCGTCGTCGATGCGATTATCACGGGTGTCCACCAGCCCGGCGAAAGCCACTTCGAGCTCCTGCGCGCGTTTGCAGACGATGGCTTGCTCGCCAAGGTCTCCGCAGCCCTTACCGCGTGCGGCTACCGCGCCCATGAATTCGGCGATTCTGTACTGCTGAATTGCTAGCCGCTGCTTTCATAGATCCGATCGGCGGAGTTCGTCCAAACCGTCACCGAACTTCAACGGGATGACCTCGACCGCTGCTACGTGAACGCAGTTTCGAATGGCGTAATTTAGCGGGGCTCGTCAGCGCACCCTGGCGTCAGCTGGCTGACATCGGGTGAACCGGCCCGAAAATGCGACTGGCCCTCGAAGGCTCGCAATCCGAGATGCAGCGCCGTTGAGCCGTCGATCCTGTCGTTGAAAACACATCGCCCTTGATCTGGTAGAGACGAATGCTGCTTTTGATCGCCTCATCGGTAAAGGTTGCCTGAATCGTGTAAAGGTTCAACTGGCTTTCGGCGCGCAGGTAGTAGTCGTATTCCGCGAGGTTGGTGCTGTCTTTCCCCCAAGCCTGACTGTAATCCGCCTTGCGAATGGCTCCGAATTCACCGGTCATCGCCCCCACGATCTTGCCGGTCAACTCATCCTGGAGCGCCCACGGGTCGGTACCGGCTCGTCGAACCGGTCTGCCCAGACATGGTCCCCGGTCCTGGCGTTGATGAGTTGCGCAACAATGCGCACCCTATCGCCTTCCTTGCGCACACGACCCTCGACGACATAGCCAACTCCCAACTCCTTGCCGATCTGGCGGATGTCGCCTTCCTTGCCCTCATATGCAAACGACGAGGTTCGCGAGACCACTGCAATGTCAGAAAAACGCGAGAGGATGGCGATGACGTCGTTCGCCACTCCTTCTCCCAAATAACCTAGGCTCTTGTCGGCACTCAGATCCTTGAAGGGAAGAACGGCGACAGACGGGATCGTGCTGGAGACTGGAGGAGAGGACACTGCCCGCGGATAGTACAGCGACATCCAGATGGCCAGTACGGCCGCGATGCCTGCCGGGACGCCAAGTGCCCACCACAGTCGGCTCATCCCACGCTTTCGCAGAATGCGTCGGCGGAACGGAGCGTCGATGCGCACGTGGTAGACGTCGATAGGCTCTTCGATATTCTTGACCTCCTGCCGCCCAGCGGAGTCAAAACGAAAAGCGAGCTTTTTCTCGACCTCCTTTGCCACCTTGCCTGAAATACAGATTCCGCCCGGAAGCGCGAGTTGCTCCAGCCTTGCCGCAACGTTCACGCCATCGCCATAGCGGGTCGTCGCCATCCACGATCACTTCGCCAATGTTGATGCCGATACGGACGTTGAACCTTTCCTCCTCAGCTACAGAAGCGTTGCGCTCTGCCATTCCGCGCTGGAGAGACACGGCGCATTCGACAGCGTCGACCACGCTGCCGAACTCCGCAAGGAGGCCGTCACCCATGAGCTTGAAGACCCGCCCATGATGGCTCTTAATCTCGGGTTCAAAAAGCTCAGTGCGTCGCGCTCGAAGACGGTCAAAGGTGCCCGCTTCGTCCCGCTCCATAAGTGCGGAGTATCCGACTACGTCGGCGGCCAGGATTGCAGATAACCTGCGCTCCATGACTTGGCTCCAACATGAATTGTGCGGCAAACACTATACATGAGTTTGCCGCATGTTTCACGCGCGAGAAATAAGGGTGGCTTCCTTCGGCATGTTCTTTGGAAGCCGATTCCCGCCTCCTCAGTTCATCGACAATTTCCATAGCGGTGGTTTCATCCAGGCGTTTGAGTGGCAGAGTTTCAGCAATAACAGAAATTGGCAACGCTTGAGCATTCGTAAACGTCCCCTATTGTCATACCGTGGGGTCTTTTCGAAGCAGAGCGATGGGCCCTCGGCAGAGAGGGCCAAGCAGACATGAAGCACGTCCTCATCGCTCTCGCTGTCGTTCATAACTGGTATTCCGGCCACCATGATCCGGTCACCGGCTACGAATGCTGCGACAACAAGGACTGCCGGACCATCAGCCCGCGCTATGTCGAGCCGCTGCCGGGCGGCAACTTCAACATCCGCACCGGGCCCAAGACAAGATACTTCATCCCCAAGAACCGGGTTTTGGAGAGCGAAGACAGCCAGTATCACATCTGCACGTCCGCCCCGCATATGACGATCCGCTGCTTCTTCGCGCCACGCGGGCTCACTTGAGAGGTGGGCTGAACCTCCGGCCGGACATTGCCGTACATCACGCGACTGCCAGTTCGATAGGCAAGCGTACGAGTTTGTCACTCGACAGCGGCCGCTGCAGCGCACGTGCCTCTTCCCATGGAGCCGTCAGCCAGGTTTCGATATCGTCAACGTTCAAGAGACTGACCGGCATGGCCTTCTCGTGTTCCGGCGCCACGATGCCATTCGGCTCGGTCGTCAGGAAGCCATAGAGATCAGCCCTGACCAAGCCTTCCTTGATCTTGCGGACGCTCTGCCATTGCTGCACCCAAAATCCAGCTACGTCCTTGCCTTTCTTTCGTAGAGCGTCCGCTCGCTCGGTAGCTGTCTAAACAGCGCCTGTGACGAGCTCGGAAGGCCCCATCGCACGTTTGCCAGCTCACGGCCGGCAGGTGTGTTGCGGACGATCGGCGCCATTCTTTCGGGCCGTATCTCTTCGATCGGCTGCAGATTGCCGGTGCTGTCGATGATCGCGCGTGTGATCGCGCGGATTGCCGCCTGGTTGCTCAGCATCCGGTAGAGATTGCACACATTTCCTTCCCTCGGCCCCAATTAGCCACGTTTCGCCCGTCATGGTGCGGTGATCGACATCTGAGGAGCGATCGACAGGATCGCGTTATCCTCACCCGGTTCGTTCCCGAGATGCCAGAAAAATGAAAGAATGATGAACGCCACAACGAATAATATCGACATGATCGATAGCCAGGTCGGCCGAAGAGTGAAGCCACCAACGCTAGTAGGTTGAATGTGTGCCATGTCTGCCGCTTTGCCCGTCGCTTTGGGGAATCGCCGCTCTTTGTAACGTTAGGTCAGTGGGCACGGACAAAAAAGCTATCCCTTTTGGTTAACTCTTGGTCCCTTTAGTACGTCTTTTGAGTGGCCCTGCTGATTGCAGAGATCGAGTATCGCGAGTCGACGCTCGAGGGCAAATGGGTCATTCCTCGACTGACGCGTCCCGGACCAACTGCGAGACCGTCGGTCGGGTCCCCTTCAGAACGCGTTGATGGTTGACCGCACGATTTCCTCCCTTCACCTTCGCTCTTGGAATGGCAGCGGGAGATCTGATCGCCGAAACGGTCAGCTTCGACTACCTGACGACGGCAATCCTCTCCCTGGGCGGTATCGCGCTCATAGCCGCAGCCTACTACTTCCTGAGGATCGGCCCCATCCTGGCGTTCTGGCTCGCCTATATCTTCACCCGGCCGCTCGGGGCGTCGTTCGGCGACCTGATCTCGCAGCCTTCCGAATATGGCAGTCTGAGTTTCGGCACGATCTACACCAGCGTGATCGTTCTCGCCGCCATCATCCTGATCGTCATATATTGAGGATGTCATAGGCTCCGGCCGAGAGGGGCGAAGGAGCTCATAGACCGCGCCAATAAATGCATCTGTGAATACCGGCGGGCGATTGCCGGTATTCACAGCCGGCTCTTCGGAAATCTTCTCATCAGTTCCGATATTAAATCCCGTTCAGGCAATTGTCAGGCAAGAGGCAGACAAAGATGCATGGCGTTGTTCCATGTCGTCGAAGCCGGTTGAAAAACAGGAACTATAAACATGACCTATCAAGCCGTACCGTTCGGCCGCGCCAGCGCCAGCGGGACCTCCTTCCTCATGGCCTCGACCTGGCTGTTGCTGCTTTCGATTTTTCATGCGTTCCCGGCGATGGATATTGCCATCTCGTCGTTCTTCTTCAGCGGAGCGCTCTGCGGGGGAGGTGTGGGATGCGGCAGCTTTGCCTTCGGCCGCTATGAATCCATCAAATTGCTGCGCTGGGCTCTGTATGGTTTACCGTACATCGCGGCCGTCGCGATCGTGATCGGCGTCATCGCGGGAAGCCTGTCCAAATCGATTGCAGCGAAAATGCCGGTGCGGCGCCTGTGGCTCTCGCTCGCCACTTTGGGCCTCAGCACGGGATTGATCGTCAACCTGCTGCTGAAGAGCCATTCGGGGCGTCCCCGCCCGATTCAGACCAACTTTTTCGGCGGTCACATGGACTTTATGGCGGCCGGATCGTTTTTCGGTCAGTGTACGAGCAACTGCTCCTTCGTGTCTGGTGAAGCGTCGGGAGCCGGCTGGTTGCTTTGCCTGATCATCCTTCTGCCGCCGAAGGCACGGCTCTGGTTCGGTCCGCCCGTTGCCATTGCTTCAGTCGCGACCGCAGTCCTGCGCGTGGTGGTCGGCGCCCACTATATCTCCGATGCCGTCCTCGGCTTTTTGATGCCGATCGTCGTCTTCTCCGGCCTGATCGCACTCGAACAGCGCTTTCTGACTTCCGCCAGATGACCGGCGAAACTCATCGGCGTTTCCGTGTCGACGAAGTGGCGGGCGCTGCAGAGCCTCGCGAAAGGCCTGGTGACGACGTGGAATTAGAGCATTTGCATGCGGGCTTAACTCGTCTCTCAAATCAGCCCGGTTGTCGGTTGCCCGCAGGGGAAGTTCGGCGCCGCCTAGCTCGGTTCGCTCCATAAGCAACAGTCGACGGGGCCGTTTAGAGAAGTCTATTGTATTTAGTCATTTGACCATTCGGGTGACTGGTGCCGCTCGTTCGACTCCTTTCAAGGCGACGGAATTCTTTTCGTGGCAGCCCCGCTGATGGTCAGGGGCTGGCGTTAGCGATTGCGTTTAGGTCTTCGGTTTCCGTCCGGCCATCATCGGTTCGCTGGTGTCGCTGGCTTCGGCAGGCCTTGGCATCGGCTTTGCGCCGGAGTGGACCGGAGGCCTGCCGAACCGGGCTTCGAGCTGAAGCCGGTCAGAGGCATCGATTTCCGGGTTGGGCTCGGCGTTGCCCCTGACGTGCTGGAGCCGGATTACGTCCTGCAGTATATGTCCGGCCGTTCGGCAAACCTCGTTCAGAATGCCGCTGGAGTGACTTGTACGAACAGCGTGCACGCGGCGCGGCTGCGCGATAAGCGTCTCGCGTCCAAGCTTTTGCCCCTGTGGTCCACACCGTTTGTCCGCTTGAGCTGCGAAATCGAGGGGCATGCGCTTGGCGGCGGAATGCTGAAGCTTGAGCCTCGAGAGGCGGGCAATATCGTCTTCCCAGCACAATCCCTTCTCGAAAAGGGCTCCAATGAGTTGCTGGAGGAGGCGATCGTGACAATGCAAAAATGGAGGCATTATGCCGGCTGAGACGGACGGCAACCTATGCCAATGGACGACTCAAGCCGAGGCGTTGAAAGCTTTGGGGAATTTCTCGGCAAAACCCAAAGTGCAAGTCACATCAAGCCTCTTCACTGGTATGTGTCTTGCCGCCTTGTCATCGAAGGCGGCTTCGATCCTGATGACATTACGCCTCGCCCGCCGTTTCGGGTCGTGCGACGGTCCGGTCGTGCCCCAATCTTGCATTATGATCCCTCTCTCGCCGGCGGCGGAGAACGCACCGTTCTCGGCGGCCTGAAAACAAAGAACGTAGACGTGGTCGTGACGCGTGACGGCATCGGTCCTGTGATGGCAATCTCCTGCAAAGGAGTCACCGGGGCGTTCCGTAATCTGACCAACCGGATGGAAGAAACCATCGGCGAATGCACGAACCTTCACATCACCTATCCAGCCCTTGTCCTTGGTTATCTGGTTCTGCTCCGTGGCAACCGGCAAAGCGAAGAGGCTTTGGAAGAAGCTGCGGAAATTGTTGCTGCGTCGAACGATCCTCAACCAGCCGGCAAGGTACTGGCTGCCAACGATATCGCGATTGCGATAGGCGGAGAGCCGGTCGCAGGCATCGTCCGCTTTCACAACGCGTTGCGAGAATTGGTCGGGCGCCGAGGCATTCGGGATGATGTCAGTCGCTACGAGGCAATAGGGTTCGGGCTCGTAGAGATGGATGGTCCTTCAAAAACGGGCTGTTCGAAGCTTTTCCGGATAAAGAGAGCCCGCTATTGCTAGCCGGTTTTTTCAAAACCCTTTATCTGCGATACGACGAGCGTTTCGTCACCAGTGCTCCTGACCTTGGTCGAGTGACCAGGCGTTTTGAATGGGATTCTGCTTCACCGGCATTCGCCGATGTTCAGCTTTCGGAATACGATGCAAGGGTCTCCGGCTAAAACAAGCCGGGCCGAGGGTGCTACTATTGCTCTCGCCTAAGATGAACGTCTACTTAAGAAACCGCATGACAGCTCCGTTCCTCGACTGCCTTGAGAACGTATTATCTTGCCAGCCAATCGGCGAACAGTTTGGCCAGTCTCCGCTGGCTTCCCGTCTTCGGATAGGCGAGGTAATGACCGATGTAGCGATTGTCCCGGCTCACGCCGGTCAAAGCCCGTACGAGCCTCCCGGACTCCAGATCGGGCTGCGCCAGAACATTCGATTCAAGCGCAATGCCCAGCCCGTTCGCAGCCGCGTCCAGTGCCATGAAGCTTCGATCGAAACTCATTGTCGGCACGGGAGGACTCCCGAGATCGTTTATTTCAAACCAGTCGATCCATTGAATTCGCTTCAAGTCGCTGCGGATAAGCGGATACTTCAGAATATCCCGGGGAGACGTCATGGAAGAGGCGATGGCCGGAGAGCAGAGCGGCGAAACGATTTCTTCCGCCAACGGGATGACGATCAGATCCTCACGGTTCTGCGGCTCGCCATAGATTATATCCACGTCGAAAAGACCGTCCGTGAAGCGTGCATAAGTGGTGCTGGACGCGACCCGCACCTCCACCTCAGGATTTTCCTTCAGGAACGCAGGCAGACGCGGCGAGAGAACCTTTGCCGCGTAGCTGGGGGCGCAGTGAACGCGCAGCAAGTGGGCTTTGTTCGATGAAATCATCTCAACACCCCGTCGCAGTTCCTCGAACGCGTTGGATGCGTGGTTGAGAAGCGTTTGACCCGCGAGCGTCAAGGTAACGTTCCGCGTGTTTCGCTCGAACAGGGCTGTCCCCAGATCACGCTCCAGCTTGGAGATCGCGTGACTTATCGCACTTGGGGAGAGGTTGAGCTCTTCCGCTGCGGCCCGGAAAGAGCCGAGACGGGCAGCCGATTCGAATATCCGCATCGCAGAGAGCGAGGTGAGGTGCAGCATCGGATTAGTGAAACAGATTCATCTACCGGTGTAAACTTCGCGTTTGTCGCCTTGGCGGTCTTCGGTCACAAATTCGCCCAGGGATGTCTCGTCCCTTTACCGAAATTGCCAGATGCCGGGAGAGCATCGGGAGGAGATTTAATGCTACTGCAGGGAAAAACCGCGGTCATATCGGGCGCGGCGAGCAAGCGCGGAATTGGCCGCTCCACGGCCGAACTATTCGCTCAGCACGGTGCCAGGGTGGCGATCCTGGATATCGATGCGCAGGCTGCCGACGAGGCTGCCGCCGAGTTGCCGACCTCCGGCCAGGTTCGCCACATCGGGCTTGGCTGCGACGTGTCCGACCGGGCTTCCTGCCAGGCTGCCGCAGACGCCGTCGTCGCCGCGTTCGGCTCCGTAGGTGTTCTGATTAACAATGCTGGCATCACCCAGCCCGTGAGGACGCTCGAAATCACCGAGTCCGACTGGCATCGCATCGTCGATGTCAACATGACCGGCGTTCTCTTTCTCAGCCAGGCCTTCATTCCGAACATGCGCGAAAACGGCGGCGGGTCGATCGCCTGCATGTCGTCCGTGTCGGCGCAGCGCGGCGGCGGGATTTTCGGCGGACCGCATTACTCGGCGGCGAAGGCGGGTGTGCTCGGGCTCGCCAAGGCCATGGCGCGCGAGTTCGGTCCGGCCGGCATCCGGGTCAATTCCGTGACGCCGGGCCTGATCCAGACCGACATCACCGCGGGCAAGCTCGGCGACGATGCGCGCGCAGAGATCATCAGGGGGATTCCCCTCAGCCGTCTCGGCGAGGCGCGTGATGTGGCGAATATCTATCTGTTCCTTGCATCCGATCTCTCCGCCTATGTCACCGGCGCCGTCATCGACGTCAATGGCGGCATGCTGATCCACTGACCGGTTTCAGCCCGGCAAAACTAGGGGAGATCTCTCGTCAATGGCTCAGATCGGTCACAATGTCAGTCTTTCCGAGCGCGCCCGGCGCATACGCCGCCACGCGCTGCGGATGGGCGAGGTGCAGGGCCAGGGCTATATCGCCCAGGCGCTCGGAATTGCCGACGTCCTTGCGGTTTCTTATTTCCATGCGACCCATTACCGATCGGAGGACCCGGAATGGGAAGGGCGCGACCGCTTCCTTCTGTCGATCGGGCATTATGCAATCGCGCTCTACGCCGCCTTGATCGAGGCCAAGATCATTCCCGAGGATGAACTTGAGACCTATGGGGCCGACGACAGCCGGCTGCCGATGTCCGGCATGGCAGCATACACGCCGGGCATGGAGATAACCGGCGGATCGCTCGGTCACGGGCTCGGCATCGCGGTTGGAATGTCGCTCGCGCTGAAGCGCAAGAAATCCACCTCGTTCGTCTACAACCTTTTCTCCGACGGAGAACTGGACGAGGGATCGACCTGGGAGGCCGCAATGTCGGCCGGCTCCTCCAAGCTGGACAATCTGATCGGTATCGTCGACGTCAACCAGATGCAGGCGGACGGCCCCTCCATGGCCGTCTTGAACTTCGAGCCGCTGGGCGCGAAATTCGAAGCTTTCGG
Source organism: Rhizobium sp. SEMIA 4085 (assembly GCF_013004495.1). Classification (NCBI taxonomy): domain Bacteria; kingdom Pseudomonadati; phylum Pseudomonadota; class Alphaproteobacteria; order Hyphomicrobiales; family Rhizobiaceae; genus Rhizobium; species Rhizobium sp. SEMIA 4085. Next base: position 11,283 of record NZ_JABEPH010000059.1, on the reverse strand, counting down.
CTGGTTTGTCCAACGCGTCGACGGAAACGACATCGACGCGCTGGTCGCCGCCTTCGATGCGGCGCGCCACCACAAGGGCGAACAGCCGCGCATCATCATATGCGACACCAAGATGGCCAAGGGCGTGCCTTTCCTGGAGGCGCGTGAGCGCAACCATTTCCTGCGGGTCGAGCCGCATGAATGGGCCGAAGCGATCAGGATCGTCGATGCGGGAGTGGTGACATGAGGCGCTCGAAATATGTCCGGCCGGAACATCTGACCCATGGTGGCGACCGCCCGCGCCTCACGACATCGGCTATGATTGCGTCGATCGCGGGAGCGGACCAGCCGACGAAGCCCGCACCGTTCGGCCATGCGCTCGCGGACCTCGCTTCGCGGGACGATAGGATCGTCGGTCTTTCCGCAGATCTCGCGAAATACACCGATCTGCATGTTTTCAGGGCGGCGCATCCGGACCGTTTCTACCAGATGGGCATGGCCGAGCAGCTTCTGATGATGTCGGCCGCCGGCATGGCGCGGGAGGGTTTCCAGCCGTGGGTAACGACTTATGCCGTGTTCGCTTCGCGGCGGGCCTATGACTTCGTCTGCCTGGCGATTGCGGAAGAGAGGCTGGACGTGAAGATCGTCTGCGCGCTTCCCGGGCTGACGACGGGATACGGCCCGAGCCATCAGGCGACCGAGGACATAGCCATGTTCCGCGGGATGCCGAACCTGACGATCGTCGATCCTTGTGACGCAAGCGAGATTGAACAAGCGGTGCCGGTTTTGTCGGCACACAGGGGGCCGGTCTATATGCGTCTCCTGCGGGGCAACGTTCCGCTCGTCCTGGACGAGTACGGCTACAGATTCGAACTCGGCAAGGCCAAGCTCATCCGTGATGGCAGGGATACCCTGATCATATCATCCGGCCTCATGACGATGCGCGCCCTGGAAGCTGCCAAACACCTTGAGAAGGACGGCGTGGACGCCGGCGTGCTGCATGTGGCGACCATCAAGCCGCTCGACGAGGAGACCATCCTAGCCGAATGCAGCAAGCAGAACCGGCTGGTCGTGGTTGCGGAAAATCACACGCTGATCGGTGGGCTGGGCGAGGCGGTTGCAGCGACCCTCATGCGCTCCGACGTCCGGCCGACTGCTTTCCGTCAAATTGCGCTTCCCGACGAATTCCTCGAGGCCGGAGCCCTGCCGACCTTGCACGAGCGATATGGGCTCTCGACGTCGAGGGTGGAGGCGGCCGTCAAATCTTGGCTGAATGAATAAGCCCTACGTTCCCGTCAGGGAGAGACGGGCAAAACAACTGGCGTGAGCACAATACGGAGGAGAATATGAGCTTGCATATCAATCGGCGTGGATTTCTTTCTGTTGCGGCGGGTGCCTTGGCTGCGCCCGCATTGGTGGCCGGCGTGCGGCCGGCCAGGGCCGCGACAACCCTTACTCTCGGTCATGGCGCGGCCCCCGGCAATCCGCGGACGATTGCCGCTGCCAAATTCGCGGAACTCGTGGCGGTAAAGACCTCCGGCCGGGTGAAGATCAATGTCGCCGGCGCCGAGACGCTCGGCAGCGACTCCGCGATGCTGACCAGCCTTCGCACGGGGGCGCTCGATTTTACCGCCAACAGCCAGGGCGCAACATCGGCCCTGGTTCCGGAACTGGCGGCCCTCGGGCTTCCCTTCCTGTTTCCCGATACGGCAAAAGCGATGAAGGTGTTGGGCGGGCCGGTCGGCGCCGAGCTGAACAAGCGGTTCGACGCCGTCGGCGTCGTTCCGCTCGACTGGTGGGACAACGGCATTCGCCATCTCACCAATTCCAAGCGTAACATTGCGGCGCCCGGTGACCTGAAGGGACTCAAGATCCGCACCCCCGCCGATCCGATGACGATCGACATCTTCCAGGCGCTTGGTGCAGGCACGGAACAGATCGCCTTCGGCGAACTCTATATCGCCCTGCAGCAAGGCGTCGTGGACGGCCAGGAAAATCCGCTCGCCAATATCGAAAGCTCGAAACTCTTCGAGGTCAACAAGTACATCAGCCTCACAGCCCATAAGTGGGAGTCGACCCCATTCCTCATGTCGAAGATCGCCCGGGCCCGGCTCGGAGCCGATCTTGAGGCGGTCAAGGCCGCCGCGAAGGAGGCGGGCGACCTGCAGCGCAAACTCTCCGCGGAAAAGGACGGTCAGGTTCTCGCGAACTTCAAGAAGAACACGGCCGTCGAAGTGGTGGAAGTCGACCGGGCGGCCTTCGTGAAGGCGACCGCTTCCGTTGCCGAAAACTGGAAGAAGAAGCCGTTCGGCGATTTCGTCAGCAAGATCGAATCGGAAGCAAAGGCGTGATGCCGCCCACTGAACGGAGTCTTCCATGCAAAGCTTGCTGCAGTGCGTCGACATGCTGTCGCGCGCAATCGTAATGCTGTCCCGTTTCGTCGTCATCGCCAGCGGCATCGCGCTGACGGTGGTGACGACGGCCAATGTCGTTGCCCGCTACACATCGCAGAGCGGTGGTTTCTCCTTCGCCCAGGAGCTGCCGATGCTGATGTTTCCCTGGTTCATCCTGGCAGGCATCGTCCTTGCAGCCCATGCCGGCGGGCACATGGCGGTCGAATGGCTCTATGACAAGCTTGGCGGCGGCATGAGGCTTTCGGCCCTCGTCCTGGCGAACGTCATCAGTATCATCGCCTTCGTCACCCTCGCCTATCAGTCGATCGTGGTGGCCGAGATCGCCGGCATGGAACAGAGCCCCGTCCTGCGGCTGCCGAACAGCGTTGGCTACTATGCGCTCGCCGTCGGCGCCTTCCTGGTGTCGATCGTCACGGCCGCTGCGACCGTCCGCGTGCTCCGGTTCGGCTGGGAATCCCGGATCGAGATTAAGGCCGAGGAGATGCCCCTGTGACGCTGATCATGATCATCTCCTTCTGCGTGCTGATGGTCCTGGCGGTGCCGGTCGGTTACGGGCTGATCATCGCCGCCGGCCTCGGCATTCTCTTCAACGGATACGTGCCGTTGTCCGTGGTCGCCCAGCAGGTCTACGATCAGACCCAGTCGTTTCCGATGCTCGCCCTGCCGTTCTTCATGCTGGCGGGGACGCTGATGCTCGGAGGCGAACTCGGCAAGCAGCTCTTGGAACTCGCCTCCCGCGCGATGCAGCGCTGGCGCGGAGGGCCGCTCTCGACGACCGTGGTCTCTTCCGTCGTCTTCGGCGGCGTTTCCGGATCCGCGGTCGCCAATGCCAGTGCGCTAGGCTCGGTGCTGATCCCGTGGCAGAAGCGGCAGGGATTTCCGCCAGCGCTCTGTGCGGCAAACAACGCGACTTCCGCGGTCATCGACGTGTTGGTCCCTCCCTCAATCCCGATGATCCTCTACTCCCTGATCAGCGGTGTCAGCGTCGCAGACCTGTTCATCTCGGGTATCCTGCCGGGCATCATCATGGCGGTGAGTTTCATCTTCGTCTGCTGGTTCATCTCGGTCCGCAGGAGATATGCCGCCGAGGCGGTCAAGATTCGCAAGCGCGATCTGGCAAGGCTTGCGATCCAGAGCCTTCCCGCAATCCTCCTGCCGATCCTGATCATTCTCCTCCTTCGCTTCGGGTTCGCGACGCCGACCGAAGTCGCCGTGCTGTCGGTCGTCTATTCGCTGCTGCTCAGCCTGCTGTTCTACCGCGATCTCACCTGGAAACGCTTCTGCGATAACCTGGTGGAAGCGGGAGTAGCCACTGGCGTCGTCATGCTCGTCATCATGGGCAGCGCCGCCGTCGGCTGGGGTCTCACCTTCGACCAGGCGCCACAGCAGATGGCGGAATGGGTTGCCGCCAATATCTCCAGCCCGATCGTCATCATCTTGATGATGAACGTCCTGATGCTCATCGTCGGTATGCCGCTCGACATGCCGCCCGCCATCCTGCTGCTCGGACCGATCTTCGTGCCGCTGGCCGATGCCATTGGTCTCGACCGGGTGCAGCTCGGCCTGATGATGGTCATCAATCTCGGCATCGGGCTTTACACGCCGCCGATCGGCACGACGCTGTTCATCTCGTCGTCGATCGCCGGAGCGCCGCTCGGAGCGACCACACGTGAACTCTGGCCGTTCTTCGGCATGGCGATGCTGCTGCTGCTCGCCGTGAGCTTCATCCCGGCGCTGACGATCTACTAGGAAGGGGGACGCGATGGAAGATGGCCGAAAGTTCGTCGCAACGGTCAAGGGGTTGACCAAGTCCTACGGCGCCACATCCGTTCTCAAAGGCGTGGATTTCTCGCTGGCGCGCGGCGAGATTCATGCACTGCTCGGCGGCAACGGTGCCGGAAAATCGACGATGATCCGCATCATCACCGGGCTCGCCGGAAAGGATGGCGGCGACATCGAGTTCAGGGATGCGGCGGACAATCCGCTGAGTGACACCGAGGGCAGGTCGAAAGTGGCCGTCGTCCACCAGGAATTGGCGCTTCTGCCGCATCTAACGGTCGCCGAGAACATCGTCTTGCCGCGCTTTCCGAACGGCCTGCGCCTGTTTGACCGCAAGCGGTCGTGGCGGCAGGCCCATGATGCCCTGGCTATCATCGATCGGGAGTTCGCGGGCACCTCGCTCCACGAACTGGTCGGCGATCTCAGCCTCCATCAAGGGCAGATGGTCGAGATCGCAAGGGCGCTTTCCTCCGGGGCCGAACTTATCCTTCTCGACGAACCGACCGCCAACCTTACGGCGCTCGAGACGGAGCGACTGTTCTCGGTGCTGAGACGGCTGACCCGGGAAAACGGCCTTGCCATCGTATTCGTGTCGCACCGGATGAAGGAGATCAGGCAGATCGCCGATGTCTGCACGATCATCCGGGACGGAAGGACCGTCGTCGACCGGGCCCCCACGAGAAGCCTGTCCGATACGGCGATCATCGAGAAGATGGGTCAGATCACCGCAAGACACGCCGAGGGCGTCGGGGCGGCGCATCCGGTGCCCCGAAGCGCGGCGGCTTTCGCCGACGACACGCTCGTCATCCGGGACGCAGATGTCGAAATAACGTTGGCTGCGGGAATGATCCTCGGCGTCGCGGGTGCTCCGGTCGGCCCGCAATCGTTGATTTCGGCTTTGGTCGGAGCGGCGAAAGCAAGGCGCTGGACGGTTGCGCGGGCCGGCTGGCCGCAGGCCTTTACGTCCCCCCGGCAGGCCGCCCGTTCCGGATTGGTTTTCGTCACCGGCGACCGCGCGCACAAGGGCATTCTGGGCAATCTTCCAATCATCGACAACGTGATGGCCTCGCGCCGCATCCTGCGCCACAGCGTCTTCACAAGCGGGCGTGAGAGGGCGAAGTGCCTGGATCTGGTCGAGGCGCTGAAGATCAAGGCAGCCTCTATCTGGGACCTGCCCGACACGCTGAGCGGAGGGACGCAGCAGAAGCTCCTGCTCGCCCGCTGGCTCGGGCTTTCCTCCCGCCTTCTCGTGCTGGAGGAGCCGACACGCGGCGTCGACATCGGAACCAAGAAGGAGATTTACCAGCTGATCCGTCAGATGGCGGCAAGCGGGACGATCATCGTCTGGTGGTCGACGGAAAACGCCGAGCTCCTGGAGGTCTGCGACCGGGTGGTGGCGTTCGATACGGAAGGCCGCTGCGCCGGCGTGATCGAAAAGCAAGATTTGAGCGAGGACGCTCTCGCGAACATGACGGGAATGGCGGCATGAGATATGCACCAGAAACAAGTTCGGCCAAGGCGGGGCGGGAGCCGACGACACGACAGCGGGAAAGCCTGCTGTCGGTCTACCGAACGGAGATCGCCATCGCACTCGCAATCGCGCTCGTGGCACTCGCCGTCGGCTCACAGGTGCCGCAGGCGCTGAGCTGGGGCAATTTCGCCAACATCACCCAGGCGGGCGCACCGCTCATCATCATGTCTCTGGGTGTGCTGCTCGTCGTCATCACGGGCGGTATCGATCTGTCGGTGGGCTCGGTCTTCTCGCTGACCGGCATGGTGACCGCACAGGCGATGGCACAGGGGCTGGGCGGCGCCGGTGCCGCATTCGCCGGTCTGTCGGTCGGGCTGGTATTCGGATCGATCAACGGCTTTCTGGTGACGGTCGTCGGGCTTGCTCCCTTCGTGGTCACGCTGATCACCTTTGCCGTGGCAGGGTCACTGGCCTTCATCGTGACCAACGGCCGTTCGATGCCGATCGGCGATCCGGATTTCTGGCTGCTCAACAGCGGAAGTCTCGTTCCGGGCATTCCCAACTACATTCTCTTCTGCCTCGTGCTTTTGATCGCCATCGAATTCTTCTTGAAGAGGATGGTCGCGGGGCGGTGGTTCTATGCAGTCGGCAGCAGCTCGACCGCCGCCCATCTGCTCGGCATTCCTGTCCAGCGAACGAAGTTCATGGCCTATGTCGCCTCGTCGCTTCTGGCCTCTTTTTCCGGCCTGTTGACGATCTCCTATATCCTCAATGCCGAGTCGACGGCCGGCTCCAGCCTGATGCTTCAGGCGATCGCCGCGGTCGTCATCGGCGGAGCCAGCCTGCTGGGCGGGACGGGCACGGCCGTCGGAGCGGTGCTGGGCGCACTGATGATCACCGTCATCCAGAACGGGGTCAACCTCATCGGCATCAACAGTTTCTGGCAAGGCTCCGTCACCGGGCTCGCCATACTAGTGGCGGTGCTCATCGACCGCTTCGGCAACTCACGGCGCAGCCAGCGCTGAATTGAAAGGTCGGAATCATCCGGCGTATCGGAGGAGGAACTGAAATGAAAACGAAGAAGAGGAAAAGCCTTGCGGTTGCGGCAGGCCTGGCGCTCGCGGTGATTTTCGCGAACGCTCCGACCAAGGCACAGGAAAAGAAGACCGTGGCCTATCTGGCGCCGTCGCTCGACATCTCCTACTGGCAATGGGTCGGCTACGGGGTGAAGCAGAAGGCCCAGGAGCTCGGCATGGACTATGTCGAGTATACGTCGGAAAACTCGCCGGCCAAACAGATGGACAATGCGCGCACCGCCATCACCAAGGGCGTCGACGCGATCGTCATCGGTCCGGTCAGCTCGACCAGCACACCCCCGCTGCTTGCCTATCTGAAGTCGCAGAATATTCCGATCGCTTTTGCCGGGATTGGTCCGCAGCCGGGCCAGACCGACTATACGTCGTCGGTGACCGCAAACAACTACGAGACCGGCAAGGCGCAGGGAAGCTTCGTCTGCAAACTCGCCAAGGACCGCGGCGGCAACAAGGTTGGCATGCTGTCGCTGCCGCAGGACCGCGAAAACGCCCAGAAGTACCTCAAAGGCGCCGAGGAGGCATTCAAGGCGGATGGATGCACGCTGGCGCAGATGCTTGAGACTCGTGGCCTAACCGTCAACGAAGCCGTCACGCAGGCAAACGACATGCTGACCGCTCATCCCGACATCAAGGGGATCTACGGCATGTATGACGAAGCGGGAACCGGTGCCGCCAAGGTCCTCCAGACCCGCGGCCTCACTGGAAAGGTCGGAGTTGCGGTTGCAGACGGCAGCCCGACGACGATCGCGCTTTTGAAATCGAACGCGATCCAGGGCATCTTCTTCCAGGAGGCCGTCGGGCAGGGCATCGACGGGACGCAACAGGTCTTCAACGCGCTGAGCAACGCCCCGGTCAAGAAGGATCTGGCCCTGGTCATGCCGCTGGTCACGGCCGACAAGGTCGATTCACCGGAAGCCAAAGCCGTCATCGCTCGCGTCTTCCCGCCGGCCAAGTGATATGAAGCGGGTGCGGCTCCTCGACGCCGCCCCCGATCCTTTTACCCATAGGGGCGGAGCCAGAAGCATGGATCAGTTTCCCATCATAGATCCCCATTTCCATCTGTGGGATCTGGACAACAACTATTACCCGTGGCTCTCCGACGGCGTGAAGCCCTCCGCGTTCGGCGACTACGCCGCGATCAACAAGACCTATCTGATCGAGGACTTTCTTGCCGATGCGGGCAACCAGAACCTGGTTAAGGCGGTGCATCTCGATGTCGGCTACGATCCCAAGGATCCGGCCGGCGAAACGCGCTGGCTGCAGGCGGTGGCCGACAAACATGGTTTCCCGCATGGCATCGTCGGTTATTCGGATCTTCGCAAAAAGGACGTCGGCGACCTGCTCGACGAGCATATGCAGTATGCCAACTTCCGCGGCATAAGGCAGTCGATGAACTTCCACACCGACCCGGCCAAGACCTACCTGACCGAGGCGGAGGTCAGCCGTACGCCGGAATGGCGCCGCGGCTTCGTGGAACTGGCGCGTCGGGGCCTGAGTTTCGATCTGCAGCTCTATTACTGGCAGATGGAGGAGTTTCTCGATCTGGCGCGCGACTTTCCGGATGTGCAGATCATCCTCAATCACACGGGCATGCAGGTGGATGGTCCCGAACACTTCGAAGGGTGGCGGAAAGGCATGAAGACCTTGTCCCAAGCTGCAAACGTCGCCTGCAAGATCTCCGGCCTTGGCATGGGCAATTGGACCTGGACCACCGACGACATCCGACCCTATGTCGAAGAGGCGATCGCTGCTTTCGGAGTGGAACGCTGCATGTTCGCTTCGAACTTTCCGGTCGACAAGCTATTTTCGAGCTACGACGCGATATTCGATTCATTCAAGGAGATTTCGAAGACCTTCGCCGAAAGCGAGCGCAGGGCCTTGTTCCATGACAATGCCGCGCGGTTTTACCGGCTCTGACGAAATCCGTGATCCCATACTCACGCCTCAAGGGTGAGCATCACGCCTTGACCTTGCGGACAACGTCCGCAATCGTCACCTCTTTGGGAATGAGCTTCAGTTTAAAAAAGGTGTCGGCGATGTTCTGCTGCTGCGCGACGACGGAGTTATCCAGGCGCTTGACTCCGTAGGATTGACGCTCGAGCGCCTTGACGAGGACAGGCTGGGGGATGCCGACCGACGGCGATAGCTCCGCGGCCGCAGCCGCGGTGTCTGACTTGGTCCATTGGTCGATCTCGGAAATGGCGTCGATCAAGACATCGATCGCCTTGGTGTGGCCGTCAACCAGCGCAGTCGTGCCGAGGTAGAACTGGTGATTGGGAACGATGCCCTCGCCGTTTCTAAGCTCTCGCGCTTCGACCGCCACTTCCGCAGCTGCCTGGAAGGGATCCCAGATGACCCATGCATCTACCGCGCCCTTTTCGAAGGCTGCGCGGCCGTCGGCCGGGGCGAGGAAGGATGGCTCCACGTCCTCGTAGGTCAAACCGGCTTCTTCGAGCGCCTTGACGAGCAGGTAATGCACGTTCGAGCCCTTGTTGAATGCGATCTTCTTGCCCTTCAGCTCCGCGACGGACTTAATGGGACTGTCCTTCGGGACCAGTATGGCTTCGCCGCGCGGGGCGGGCGGCTCGTGTGCGATATAAACAAGCGGAGCGTTTGCGGCCTGGGCGAAGATCGGCGGCGTTTCGCCGGTCGATCCGAAATCGACCGAACCAGTGTTCAGGGCCTCGAGGAGCTGGGGACCGCCCTGAAACTCGGTCCATTCAACGGTGTAGCCGATGGATTCAAGTTTCTTCTCCAGCGTCCCCTTGCCCTTGAGAAGTACCAGCGTTCCATACTTCTGGTAGCCGATACGCACGACCTTGTCAGCGGCGCCAGCCAGTCGAACATGCGTGAAAGGTGTCGCGATGGCACCTGCCACCACCGCAGTGAAAGCTCGCCTTGTGATCTTCATCATACCCTCCGGAATAAGACGAGACCAAATTAAAGTGTCTCTATATTTTTCATAGAATATACGTGCTCCGGCATCCGCTTCTCCGGGATTCGCTTTTTTGTTCTGTTCCGACTGTGAGCAAAAAGAACTGCTCCGGGAGATAGATAACGCCAAGGCTATGTTCAGGGCGCGACGCGTACGATCAGCTTTCCGAAATTCTTCCCTTCCAGGAGGCCAAGGTAAGCCTCCGGAGCGTTTTCGAGTCCATCAACGATATCTTCCTTGTACTTGAGCCGTCCTTCGGAGATCCATGCTCCGGCTTGCTGATAGAAGTCGGGACGCTGCTCGGCAAATTCGCGCTGTATAAAGCCTCGGATGGAGAGACTTTTCCGCAGGATGGCGCGCATCACCACAGGAAGCTGATCACTTCCGCTCAAGACAGAGGATTCTTCGTTGTAATGCGCGATGAGCCCGCAGACGGGTATGCGCGCGAAGTCGTTGAGCAATGGAAAAACCGCGCTCCAGACGTGGCCACCGACATTCTCGAAATAAATATCGATTCCGTTCGGACAAGCGGCTGCGAGTTGTGCCGGAAAATCGCTCGAATGATGGTCTATCGCGGCGTCGAATCCGAGCTCTTGGCGTAAGTACTCACATTTCCTGGACCCGCCTGCGATCCCGACAACACGCGCACCGAAAATCTTTGCCATCTGCCCAACTGCCGAGCCAACCGCGCCGCTCGCTGCTGCGACCACAAGTGTTTCCCCGGCTTTGGGTTTGCCAATATTACGAAGGCCGGCATAGGCGGTGAAGCCGGGCATTCCAAGAATGCCGAGCGCTGTCGTGATCGGTGCGGTTCCCGGATCGAGCGTCCGCAAGCCTGAACCATCTGAAATCGCATAGCTCTGCCAGCCGGAATGCGAGAGGACGATTTCCCCCGCCTTAAACGCCGTGTTGCGGCTTTGTGCGACGCGCGCAACCGTGCCCCCTTCCATCACACCGCCGATTTCGACCGGCTTGGCATAGGACTTGGCATCGTCCATGCGACCCCGCATGTAGGGATCAAGGGAAAGATAAAGCGTCTGGAGAAGAACCTCGCCCTTGGCGAGGTCCCGAACCGTCTCCCGCTCGAGTCGGAAATTCGCAGCCACCGGCTTTCCGGATGGGCGCGAAGCAAGGACGATGCGGGTGGTAACGAGTTGACTGGCCATGGGTGTTCTCCAATGAAAGAACGCAAGGGGCAAAACACCACCATTTGGCGGCTTTTCCTTGGGTTCCGTTGTGTTTTGACCGGCGTTTTCGCCGATCGAGTAAATCTCTTCCTTCCGTGCGACAGGCATCTGCCGTTCGGTTCCTGAACCATTCTCCAATGCGTGACCTTGCCTGTGGCTTCGGTCACAAAGTGGCGTTCGGCTCCCGGTTTCCCATTCTCCTCAAGGAGCGCAGCCCAGACCTGCCGGGCTCGCTAAACAATCATCGGGACAACCGGGATGTCGTCGACGCGCCTTCCATAGGGCTTTCGCGCCGCTGCTCGTAAGCGCGCTGGTCACGCAGGATCTGGAAGGCGATCGTCAAAAGCTTGCGCGCGATGGCAACGCGCGCCTTGTTTACTCCTCTGAACTTCAGATGCTCGTATTGGGCGCGAAGCTGTGCATC
>NZ_JABEPH010000597.1:0-2147 GCF_013004495.1 Rhizobium sp. SEMIA 4085 | reverse complement strand
AGTTTGCACATTCCTGCGGCTCGAAGAGTTTGACGATTTCGCCGACCGGGTTCCACAACGCATCGACGGGTCGTTCGGCCTTTGCCCCCAGCTGCTGCGAGCCCGCAAAAGGCGGCTTGGAATAGACGACCCACTCGACGCCCCGGCTTTCGGCAAGCATGCGTTTGAAGTTTGCGGGCTTTGAAAGCTGCGCGAATCGCCGAAAAAGCGCACCGACCTCGGATGCGATCTTCAACTCCTCGAGCAACAAACGTCGAAAAAGACGGGACAGAACCCCGTACCGGCAGAAAGAAGTTGGTCCGGCAGGACACCCAACGGGAGCCATCGAATAAAGGCCCTCCGCCTGGGAACGATGCAGTGGATGTGCGGATGGTATTGCAGGTTCTGGCCCCAACTGTGCGATGAATCCAATCTCGGCCCCCAGATGTTTGGGATCGGCGGCGATCCGGCGGAGCGTCTCGGCCACTGCCATGAAGAAAATCGCATAGACGCCGCCTTGTTCTCGAAGGCAATTCCGGCAACTGTCTGTGGCAGGGTGAAGACAATGTGGAAATAGCCGACCGGCAGCTCACGCGCTTGTGGATTCCGGCGGCAAACCGTGCCCCAACGGCAAGCCGTATGCAGAACCTGAACATGGATCGGTCCGTTTCCGTCGCGTCGCGGAAACAGCCACACCGGTGGCCGCGCCAGCCGCCAGTGGAGAGAATTTCGCAACCGCATGAAGATAGGACCGTTGCGTCGCCGGCGATAGATTCCGGATCATCATGTCCTCGATCATACGCTGGCGCAGAGGGCTGATCTCTGTCATCGTCGTTCTTCTGTTCAAAGGTGGGCTTCACAGGCCAATCCGATGCCTGCCTGACGGAGGCCAGCGGGTAAGCCGAACACCGCCATCAGTTTCTGCAACCGCACCAGATCATAAGCGGCGGCCGCGAAGGTGAAGGCCCATCCGACGCGGTCGCGGCCGCGGAGCTTCGTCTTGTCCTGCCCGCGACTGTCTTGATCCAGCCGAATGCCTCCTCGATGCGCTTGCGGATGCACAAACTGACCCTATAGCCAGAATGGCGCGTCGTGCGCCCGTCAATGGCCGAGCGGCGACCATTGACGTTCTGCCACATGGGGCGTTACCTTTCATCGACCGCAAGTCTTTGACGAAGCCCCTTGTGTCATAGGCCTTGTCGGCACCAAGCATGATTGCCTGTGGCCAGCCGCAGTAAGGTTCGACCATGTGCAGCGATGCGTTTCGTCGTCGTGAGCGCGGCTTCAAACTGCGCCTGATTGGCCGCTGGCGGATCGTCGAGGCCAATCTATGGGATCGGGATTATCTCGAACCTGGTTGAGCATGCCGCAATCACCATCGGGCTCGACGGCATGGCGAAATCGCCTTAGGCGTGATGCAAGCGACGCTCGATTTCGGATACAGCCCGTCCATGATCTTCTTCAGATGGGCCGGATGCGACGAAATGGACGAAGTCATTGGCGACGGTCATGCCGAATTGCTCTACGATGACCCGATGGAGATCACTTTCGCGTACCACAATGGCGACGAGACCGTCCTGAAGGCCAAACCAGAGACTAACATTGGCATTGATAATCCAACTTGGGATCATTCGGTGTTTTAAGAACCGCGACCGGTTGCTGGAAGGCGACATCGCCGCGAAGTTCTTGGGTGCAATCCTTTCGCAGACCAAGGTAAAGCGGCTGCTGTCAACGGACCACTTCTCTGTCGATGGCACGCTGATTGAAGCCTGGGCGTCGATGAAGAGCTGAAGGACGGCTCGGGCGAACCCCCATCGGAAGGCGACGGGGCGAAAGGCGTTCCAACGAGACGCATGCTTCAACGACCGACCCAGATGCAAGACGCTATAGGAAGGGCAAAGGCAGGGAGGCCAAGGTGTGCTTCATGGGGCATGGGCTGATGGAAGACCGCCATGGCCTGCTGGTCAGCAGGCTGTTGAAAAAAGGACCTGGCGTGAAGATTTTGGTCGTGATTCATGGATTTGTTAGTGCCGGTCATCCAATACCCAACAGCGAATCATAGAACGCTGAGGCGGCAACATTTCAAACCACGCCCGGTTCTGCAGTCTGTAGTTCAGTATCCGACGCAATTTGGCGCAAACTAGCCCTCACTAGGCATTAGCCTAGGT
>NZ_JABEPH010000596.1:0-2161 GCF_013004495.1 Rhizobium sp. SEMIA 4085 | reverse complement strand
TCATGTGGCGGTCGGCGCCGGGCAGGGCGGCGAGGGTGACCGCCGTGAAGGTCGGGGCGGCGGCAAGGCCACAGGCGGAAGCGAGAACGCCGCGGCGGGAAAGCGTAATCTCGGTCATGACCAGCTCCTATCGGCGGTTGAATTCGGGGGAAGCAAGAACCAGCGTCAGGCCGCTGATCTTGCTCGGCGCCTGCGAAACCACGCGGATCGTCTCGTCGCGCGCCGCATCGGCAAGCGTCGACCTTAGGAATTCGCGCGGATCCTCGTCCTTGCCGAACCGGGCGGAAGCGCGCCGCGCCCAGGCGAGCCGCTCGGCAAGCTGGCTCGCCGTTATCCAGGCGGAGAAATTCTCCTCGAAGCCTGCGGGGCTCGGCGGCAGCCAGGTCGGCTGGCCCATACGGCGAAGCGCACCCAGCCCCAGCCCCCGCGCTGTCTGGAAAGCCTTGCGCCGCTTGGAGTTGGCTTCATTGGCAGGATCGGGCGCCATTGCGCCCCCATCGCCGCCCATGGCATTGTCCTGTCCCGCCATATCCTTCGACGGCGCCATCACATCGTCGTCGTCTTCCTGATCGGCCTTCATGAAATCGCCAGCAATACCGTTGTCGCTGCCGGCGTTCAGTGCCCTCAAGCCCGTCACTACATAGTCGAACGGCTGGCGCGCCTTCGCGCCCTCGTCGCGCCACGCTGCGGGATGGTCGAGCATTGCGCCATAAACCGCCGTCAGGTCGCCGTCCGTCCCTTTCCAGACATCCGCCATCGCCGTCACCATCTCCTCCGGCGGCTGATCCGAGATGAAGTGAGCCGCGAGCTTGCCGCTGATATGCTGCGCCGTCTTCGGATGGACAGCGAGATCGTCGAGGAGCGCCAGATAGTCTTTCCGCGACCGTTTCGCGCCGCCATAGCTGACACCAAGAACCGTATGTCTGCCGGGCTCCGAAATGCCGGGACGGAAAACTGCGTCCATCTCCTCGCGATCGATCGTCAGCCCGGTCAGCACCATTGCACCGGCGCGCACGTCGGCCTGCGTGTAGCCACTGCCCGCACCCAGCGTATGCAGTTCCAGCAGTTCGCGGCCGAGATTCTCGTTGAGACCCTTCTTCTGCTTCATGCCGCGGGACGATTCCGGCCCCTGCGATTGCGCCTGATCGAGATAGATGAGCATCGCCGGATGCTCCGTCGCGACCCGCAGCAGGTCGCGGAACGATCCGCCGATATTGGGCCGGATCGCCTCCGCCTCGTAAAGCGGCACGATCATCCGCATCGGCAGGCTTTTGTTCGCGCTCGTCGAGAAATGGTTGGTCCAGAAGGTCGCAAGCCGCTCGTAGAATCCGTTCGGCGAAAGCACGGCCTGCATCAGCCGCGCGTAGGCGTCTCGCTGGAACCCCTGCTGCACCTGCTTCTGGATCGCTTTGCGCCTTTTCCGGCGCACCTCATCGTCGCTACCGCTCTGGCGCAGTTCCCGGAGCCGGTCCTGCAGATCGACAATCTGCTGATGGCGTCCATCGATGCCGCCGGCCGGAAAGGACGGCGCGCGCAGCGCGGCGTCCTTCACCTGACCAAGCAGCTGGTCCTTGTTTTGCGGCGACGCCTCGCCCGGCCGGAATCCATAACCGAACCGGATGGCTGCCATCGTTTGGAAAGAGAGGCTCATGACCGGTCACCTCCTGATCACTGAATGGTGACAGCCTCCCAACCAAATGCGTCAGCAATTCAGTAATTTCCCGACATGGACTATTTGTAATCCATTGGAAAGGTACCGTTCATGCGCGGAAGATGAAGGAGGCGCCGACGGCGATCAGCGCAAAGCCGATGGCGTGATTCCAGGTCAGGTTTTCGCCAAGCCAGAAAACCGAAAAACCGGAGAAGACCATCAGCGTGATCACCTCCTGCATCGTCTTCAACTGCGCCGTCGTATAGACCGCCGAGCCGATACGGTTCGCTGGCACCGCCAGGCAGTATTCGAAGAAGGCAATCCCCCAACTCGCGACGATGGCAAGGGCGATCGCACTGCCCTTGTGCTTCAGGTGCCCGTACCAGGCAAAGGTCATGAAGATGTTGGAGGCGAAAAGCATGGCAACAGGCCAGATGGCGGCGGGGCTTAGCGAAAAATACATGGGCGAATCCGATGGGAGAAAACTAGCGCCAGCTTGTATCTCCAAAT
>NZ_JABEPH010000595.1:0-2191 GCF_013004495.1 Rhizobium sp. SEMIA 4085 | reverse complement strand
GTCCAGATCCACCACCCTCTGCGCGACCAACAGGTCCATAATGGCCTGCCTCCGATCATCTCTCTTCATATTCTAGTCCTCCGGCGCACTAATCCGATCCTTTAACATCAAGATCCGACGCTACACCTCACATGCAAACATCATTTTTCGTTAGTTTGTGTTGCTCTATTCGACAACGCCCCTGACGCTGCTGGCATGATGGGACACGTGAAGACGCATGATGGCGCGATTGCACCGCTCCATGCATGGCCGAAGGCGCTCATTTTCTAACGAAACAGGATGGGTTGGAGGTTCAAGCGCAAATGTCATCGCCATGGAGAATGGTCCCGCGCGTCAGCCGCGCACGGAAGATGGAGGCCTTGTCCTCCATGGCAAACATCGCGGACTACCGGGCCGTCATCAAAGCGGGAATATAGGGCTTCTTCACCGCGCAGATCACCGCTGCGGGCAAGGTGTTTGGAAAAGGCCGGAGTCGCTGACACCCGGCCTTTTCTCTGCTTATCGCCTTGGGAGGACGATTGTGAACGATGGAGCTTAGCGTTCGCGCTGCTTCAAATCGATCAAACTCTTGATACGTCTCCGTCGGCCACACAAATCTCCACGAGCATGAGCTGGCGAGCCGTCAGGCGCGACGGATAGATTTTTGACAGCTGCTCCTCGTGCATGGGAACAATTCGTCGTTCGTTCATACCAACGATTTTGAGCATCTCCTCGGCGGACTCGATCAGACGTGACTGGCTGCCATTGGCAAGGCCCGGCGGCACAAAGCAGGGATCGGTGGCGTCCTCACCCGTGAGGTTGCTGTAGGTGTAGATGCCGTCGCCGGACAGGATAAACTTGCCGTCTCCACCGCCGGTCTCCACCACCACATATTGCGATCCTGCGGTATGGGTGTCGAATGCCGGATAGACATGAACGCCTGGCACCAGGTTTTCCCGCTCTCCCTCCACCAGTTCCAGGCGGCCTTCGATGTTTGCCCGGGTCAGATATCCGCCGGATTCAGTCCGGCCTGCAATGAACGGAAGCGCCGACCCTTTGCCAGAATCCACATCCAGGATTCCAATTCTTTCTTCTGAATGAAAATCTTAGCATTTGGGAAGAACTTTAGGCCGCCAATGTGATCGAAGTGCGCGTGCGTGAGGATGACATGCGTGACGTCCTGGGGCCTGATCCCGCATTCCCCGAGAACGATTTCCGGAGGCGTCCAACCGGTAACGCCAATCGAATTGGCGATCTGGCCTCCGAAATCGGCGGCGTCGTGACCGGCATCAACCAGAACGACTGCATCTCCTGTCTTGATGAGAATGTATGCGAACGGCAGGTTCATCGTGCCCTGATTATGGGCGCCGTAAAAAACCCCGCTGACTGGGTGCACTGGGCTTCGAGAGTATTCAAGCACCCAGATCGAATGCGTTCCCATGGTCTTCCTCCCCATGTCCAAGGGACCCTCCACAGCATGCTGTCGTGTCGAAGGTCGACGTGCCTAAGATTGCGGCCGATCGTTTCAGCTCGATCGCCGCGTTTGAAAGCAACCCCAGCAGGGCCGCATTCGAAACCAAGACACCGCGCTGCAGGTGCTCCTCCGCCTCGACAAGCAGGCGATCTGCCCGTCCAAGATGGGAGAGTGCGTGGCCCTGCCCCGCGAGAACGGGTGAGCCCGCGAGCGAGTGACGGACGGATCGCTTTATCTCTGAGGCGCGATCGGCGAGTTCGCCCATCAAGAGGCGCATGCTCTTCTCCTTCAATGCCATATGCATGAAGGAATAGATCGCGAGGAGCTCGCCATATGTCCTGACGAGCGCCTCGAGGCATGCGCGTGCATCCGGCGATGGAACCGAGCCCACGAGCGCTTCACAGCGGAAGCCGCCGAAAACGGTGCCTCCGCTCGCCATCATCGTGCAGCCATCGGCAGCGGAGCATTCGACGGAAGAAGGTTCGCTTCAATCAAAGCGTCCCAAAATGCAGCGGGTATTGTCTCGTTGATCGCCTTGACGTTCTGATCGACTTCGGATGCGCTTTTTGCCCCCATGACCAGCGTCGCCACTGCCGGATGCGCATAGACGAATTGCATCGCCGCTGCAGGCAAGCTCACCGCATATCTCGAACAAATGCTCTCGATGGCGTTGACCTTTTCCACGACGGCCGCAGGAACCTTGCCGTAATCGTAAGTGGCCGCAGGACCGCTTATGCC
>NZ_JABEPH010000594.1:0-2191 GCF_013004495.1 Rhizobium sp. SEMIA 4085 | reverse complement strand
TTCCCTGCGAGACAAGCGCGTTCCCCTTCAAGAAGATTACGGTCCAGTAGGGACTGCTTGACTGCGACATTCTGGCCTTCTGACGCGCGCCGCGGTTCATCTGCCGCTGCACAGTGACCCGCGGCACTCCGATCGAGAACCGCATCAGATCCCCGACAAGGCGCCGTGCCGCCGAAAGCTTGATGGTCCGGCCTCGCATCATGCCTCCTTAATAAAGATAGGGAATAATTCGCTTGGTCCTGTCCATATAGGCGCGATATTGCGCGCCGAAAATTTCCAGCATCATACGCTCTTCCTTGTCCACCCGGAGAAAAAAGAGGATTGCGAAGCCGATCAGACCAGCAAGCCCCACGATCCAGTTCGACAGCAGAAAGGCCTGGCCGAGGCCCATCAGCAGGAAAGACGTGTACATGGGATGGCGAACGAAAGCGTAGGGGCCGCTGCAAATCAGCTGATGCTGGTCGCGAATCTCCAACGTGATGGACCAGTTGCGGCCGAGTTCCTTGTGGGTTCTGCGAAAGACCCACATGGCGGCGGCAAAGAGCACCACCCCGAGGGCAACCGCCCAGGCGCGGGCCGGATAATCGGCTGCTTGCGGCATGCCGGTGGCGACATAGAACCCCGGCACGATCGCAAGTCCGAGCAGCGCCGACGCAAGCCCGATCGTCTCGGTACGAGAACGGCGGTGACTGACGACACGCACGCGCTTGGCGCGGCGCTCGAAGGGATAGCGGATGATATACCAGGCAACGACGCCGAGCACCCACAGGATCTTGCCGACAACAGCTATGCTCAATTTAAGTCTCCAGAGCCCTTCTGCGTCCTGCAACCGACTGGATGGAGAAGCGGTATAGCAGCTGCGCGCCTCGCATTTAGGTATTCATTTCTCGAAGCTGCGTCACGAATTGTTGCGGGCGGAGCCAGATGCTGGGCGCCTTATAGCCCATCGAGCGAGCGATTTCTGCTACGAAAGCGTTACAGTTATAAACCGAAGCCTGCCAAAACTTTGTTTTTGCCTTAAGCTTGCGTATGAAGGCAACGGTTTCGTTGTATTCCGATGGAGTGAGCAGGACGCGCCAGCTTGCCGACCTGTAGGCCTCCTCCAGGTCGCCGTCACTGGCCCCGGTTTCGGCCGGCACGGGCACGAAGTGGCCGAGAACATAGGGGGCTGTTTCATTGGTCGCAGGAGCAAGCCCCGCGACCTCCGGATTGACCATCCCGCCAGCTTTGTTCAACCGCCCGAAAATCACGTAGGTGTGGCCGTAGCTCAGCGCGTAGCGCGAGCGGAATTCGATAAAGTACTGGCCATCTCTTTTTTGGGATGATTCGCCAACAGACTCCCCTCGCGCATCCGAAACGAATCGCGGTTGCGGTGGCTTGTCTTCTGTCTGGCATGATGTGAGCGCGAGAGCGAATAGAATTACAAGTGATAGACGGCCCTTTGCAAGCGTCATCGCTACACTTCATCTCCCGGTATCGAGTGAGCATCGACACATGCCCCGCTTGACGCCAATCTTTGCGCTGCAAGCTGTAAGGCAGGTCCAGCCCGGACTGCACGATGTGGGGAAGGGCCACGAATGCCCCCTCCCATTCAGCAACAGTTAGTTGCTACTTATATACCGGTGCCGGTGCCGTTTCCGCTACGGGCGGCGGGGCCTTCCCCTTGCCCTTACCGATCGACCCGCAAGCGCTCAGGCTTGCAACGGAAAACAACGCAACTAGGCACATGATCAGAATTCTGCTCATCAGTAGTCCTCTCCTTAGCACGGAATAGGTTATCGAAGGCAACGCTTCTACTAATAGCCGCAAAATACGCCTAAGCCAAGTGCAGAAAGGACACACCTTGCCTCTGCGCGGCCCCGGGCGCCTCATAATGCCTAACAGACCGTGGCGTTATCGATGCAAAATGTAAGCATCATATGACCAATACTGGCGTTCCCACCGGAGCCCTGCTGTAGAGGTCGACGATGTCCTCATTGGTCAAGCGGATGCATCCATTGGAAACCGCCTGCCCTATCAACCACGGCTCGTTCGTTCCATGCAGCCGAAACAGGGTGTCCTGTCCGCCCCTGTAGAGATAAAGGGCAGCGGCACCCAGTGGATTGTGGGGTCCGCCCGAAACACCGCCCGCATACTGCGCCAGGTGCGGCTTGCGCCGTATCATGCCCGCCTCTTATACACATCTTACGCC
>NZ_JABEPH010000593.1:0-2196 GCF_013004495.1 Rhizobium sp. SEMIA 4085 | reverse complement strand
AACCCCTGCGCCATTCTCACTCCCTTGTCACACCGACTTCCCCCTGCAACCCGCAGTGCCTTTGCAAGTCTTGCCTCGTCGGCAGCAAGGCTCTCCGGAAAGATATGGTCAATCTCCATCATGGCGATCGCCTCTCCCCCCAGGCAGCAGCTGTCGTCATGAACCGTGTACGGCCCACCGCTCCGCCGCCGAAAACCGCCGCTTTTTGAGTTTCAATGGTCTTCCCCAGTCTTGCACGCGATGCGTACCATCATGATCGGGACCGATGACCGATCCGCATTCCCTCGGCGCGCCTAGCGCGCGGCTGCCTGTTTCAATACCGCAAGGAGCTCGCCGGCTTCCGGCGGGCGGCCATCGCTTTCGAACACGGGACGGCCGTTGGCGTCCAGGACAAGGACTTCGATCCGGTGGCGGTTGACGGTTGACGGACCGTAGCCGACTGCAAGCTCGAGGGTCATGCGTAGCCCGTCCCAATCGCCGGTCGCTCGCAACAGCGCCACATCCGGCGTAAACTGCATTCCCCGGTCGAGACCGTAGCGGCTGAGCCGCGCCGGCGTGTCCCATGCCGGGTCGTAGGACATGCCGAAGACACCCACCGCCAAGCCTTCCGCCGCGGCCCGCTTTGCCGTTTCGGCGAGGATCGTGACCGTGCGAGAGCATTTCAATGGATTCATGCAGCGCGTGTAGAAGAAAGCAAGAATCGCGGGGCGCCCGAGCAAGCGCGCGCCGAGCATTGCCTTTTCGCCGTCATGATCCTCCACCTGCACGTCCCAGATCGAGGCTGGAAGAACTTTGTTCGGCACAGGAAGAGTTTCTTCTGCATGGCAGCAGCATGTACTAAACCCGACTGGGACCGGGTCACGTCCGGCCAAAGCCCTTTCGCCTTTCGGCGTCGCTTCGCTTGTCCCATCGCAACAACAGGAAGGCATCGTCGCCACGGGGCCCTCGGCCGCAGCGATCGTATCGAGCACGCCTTCAACGGCGCGGGCAAATCCCAAAGGAGCATCGGCGAGGAGCTGCGCGAAATCGGCCGCGCCAAGACCGTTTCTCCGCACCACCGCCCGGAAGGCAAGCGCAAGTTCGGTCGTCGCCGTATCGGTGACGCTGGAGGGGATGCGGGCCTCGATCTGGTCGAGCCAGACTTTCTGGTCACGTCCGCGAATACGCGTAGCGGCCGCGGCAAGCGGCCCAAGCCAGTCGCGGCTCGGCCTGTCGAGTGCCGCGACGAGCCGCCCAGCCGCTGCGAGCGGTCCCGCCACAATCCCGGCATCGATCTCTTCGCGCGCCGCAGCGATGCCCGATCTTGGCGCAGTGCGGGCGACCACTGCAAGTGCATAGGCCCTGACCCGATCGACGTCTGCCGACCCCAGTCCGGCATAGACCGGATCGCTGTCGCGAAAAAACCGGCTCAGCTCCGTCTCGGGATCGGCGCTCGCCGCGGCGCGGTCGATCTCGCCGGCTCGCGCCTGCAGGCCCGAAAGCGCCGCCATGAAGGTTACTCCGGCTTGCGCGGCGCTGCGAAATAGCGCCGTGCTGCGTCTTTCAACGTCTTCGATTTCGTATGCCGCTGGGCAGCATCGATGACCGTGTCGAGTGCGTGCACCGGGCTCATCGTCTGCGCCATGCCGACGATGGCGGCCTTGAAGGTCGCGCTGTCGCTGCGATCGGCCAGCACGTCGCGTGCCGTCTGGGCGAACCGTTCGGAGTCAATCGCTTTCAGACCGGCGGCAGTCACCCGCCGCAGTTTCTCGCCGACCGTCTTGTCCTTTACCAGATTGGACAGAAGCGGCACGCTTTTCGGATCGGTTCCGAGCAGATGAACGGCTTCCTCGCGAGCGGCCGGCGACAACTGCTCGAACTGGTTGCGCACCAGATCGGCCGCGTTGGCATGGTCGTCGAGGCCGAGAAGCTGGACCGCCTTTGCCTGGCCGACAGGTGCGTTCTCCGGCGTGTTCAGTGCCTCGGTAAGGATGTCGCGGGCGTAGTCGTCGTTCTCCTGCGCCAGATATTCGAGCGCCTTCTGGCGCAGCACCGGCGATTTGTCCTCCGCCAGCGCGCGCATTGCTTCGATCACCTGAGGCCGAAAATCGAGAAAGGCGCCCCCGACGAATTCCGCGGTTGTCAGCATGTCGAGAGCGGCCCTGCGTACCGCGACAGTCTCGGTCTTGCGGCCGAGCAGATCGAGCAGATAAGGGA
>NZ_JABEPH010000058.1:0-21906 GCF_013004495.1 Rhizobium sp. SEMIA 4085 | reverse complement strand
CGGTAGACCCGGCGGGTGAACTGCTGAAGCTCGGTCAGGTCAGTCGCGGCACCGAGGGCGCGGCGGGTGCCGGCGTGCAGCCGCTCGGCATCCTGCGCATGGTGTCGTTGGTCGCAAGTCTTTCCGACACGCCGGCGGAGGTGGCCTTCTGTTTCGCCACCGGCAATACGGCCCGCCAGCGCAATCTCGACTGCGGCATCATCGAGCCCGGCAGGACGGCCGACTTCGTCATCATGGACCGGGCCCAGCATGCGCCAGGCGCGACCCTCCTCGAGTCCGTGAAGCTCGGCAACCTGCCCGGGATCGGCATGACAGTCATCGACGGCGTAATCCGGACACAGCGAAGCCGCAACACGCCGCCGGCCACGGCGGTGCCGGAGATCGTCTTCGGCCGGTATGCCCAGTATGGCTGACGCAGCGCCGGTCTTCACTCAGATCGCCGCAGCGCTTTGACGTGCCGAGTGGTTCATGAAAGCAGGTAACTTGATTGATATTGTCGCGTTGCTAGGCAATCCCATCTTGTCTACATTCGGCGCCTTAACCGGGATGCTCTCCCATACCAGCTTCTCCACACGTCACGATCAGACCACGCTTCGCACCGTCTTTCCTGTCGGGGCCCCGAGTGAGAAAAGGCGTGGGCGGGTTTTCGCAGGCACCACACCTTAACCTTCTAGATCGTTCACATTTATGATTTTTGGGCGGAATGGATCAAAATCACCGTGATCTAGCGCAGTCCGTCCTTGCCTTCGATCTCGTCCACCTTCAGGCCGCCGACGCGGGCAAAAGGCCGGCCGCTGTCCGTGACGGCGACGGCGACCATGATCTCGTCGGCGCGCGGGGAATCGTTAAGGCTTACCTCCATGCCGTCGAAGTGTGAGCGGACGAAGGCTGCATCCTTGTGGCCGAGGGGTATGTCGAGTGTCTGGCCAGGCCCGCCACGCTTCTTCGACGACGGGACCAGGGCCGCGCCTTTCTCGACGGCGGCGCGAAGCGGCTTGCCCATGGCGGGATGCAGTAGGGCGGCGGCATGTTCCAGCTCACCGTTCTCGCCGACCATGGCTGCCTTGCCGTAGCTCTCGGCCTTGGAGGGCTCAATGCCCAGTGCCACCACACATTTCTCTCCCAGCAGGCCGCCGAGTTCGGCGCCGATATCGATCAGCGGCGTCAGGTCCTCGACATAGCGTCCGGCAAAGGGGTTGCGGATAACCGCAATTGCGGCCGCCTTGCGGGTCGGCGGCGAAACCGTCCGGCCCATTTCAGAATGGGTTTCCTCGAGAAAAACGGCGAGCTTACGGATTTCGGCTTTCATCTCAGTCCATCCTCTCCCTTGATGTCTTCTGCTTTTAGTCCGCCGACGCGGGCGTGAATGCGCGCGCCGGTGGTCATTACCAGCGCCAGTACCATCTCGTTAGCGCGCGGTGCGTCGGCAAGGCCGACCTCCATGGCGTCGAAATGGCTGCGGACATAGGACGCATCGATATGGGTTACGGGAACGTCTAGCCGCGTGCCGGCGGCGCCGACTTTCTTCGTCGAGGGAACGATCGCCTTGGCGTTACCCAATGCCTCGCGCATGGCATAGCCGCCCGGCACATGCCATAGGGCGCCATGTTCCACTTCGCCGGCCTGACCGACAATCGCGCCCTTGCCATAGCCCTCGATCGCGCCCGCGTTGCCGCCGAGCGCTTCTATCAGCCGCCTCGCCATGTCGAGGCCGAGAGGCTCCAGATCCTTCATGAAGCCCTGAATATCCTCATGATAGGCGCCCGCGAACGGATTTTCGATAACGGCAAGCACGGCGCCGCGCTTCAGCGGCTTTGCAGGTGGCGTGCCGCCTTCATGGCGGATTTCCTCCACCGCCGTAAGGATTTTCCTGATCTTTGGTTCGGCCATGGCTGACGTGCTCCGTTGCGATGATTGTGTTTCCGGTGGAGTCCTGATCGCACGCCATTGCCAGGCGCCCCTGATCCTGAAGAAAAAGCGCGGCTCTTTCGATGAAACCGAGCGCTATGAAGCGCTCAGCTTCCGCGCCGCCGCGTGACAGAGCTTCCTCGACCTCGTCGGATGCCAGCCTGCCGCAATTGCGCACGACGAGCCTTGTTCCGAGATCGCTGTCGTCGCGGACATCGACGGCGCGGACGCGTTCGATTGCAGGATGGCCGGGAAGATCGACGGCATTGGCGATGAGCGTCGCGGCGGCATCCGCCTCGGCTGCGGTGCGGGCAATGACGGTAACGGATTCGGCAATGCCGAGCGAGAGGCTGCGGCCCCCCCTGCCGCTGGTGGCGATACCGCGGCTCTGGCAGGCGCCCTTCAGCTCGAAATGGCCAAGTGAAACATTGTCTAGCCGGGCGATGCGGACACGGAAGGAGGCGTCACCGTGGAGATGGACAGCGATGTCGCCGCCATTGTTGACGTAGATCCGGGCCGGTCTTTCGACTGGTGAAAAAGCGGCAACCATTGAGTCTAGAATTTCCTCCGCGACGGCGCCGGCAACGGCGGCCATCGGTGTTATGAAACGGTATCGCGAAAGCGGCTTCACTGCCGCGACCATCCGTCTGGCGACGCTTCCGCCGGGATCGGACATGTCCGGATCCGCTTCGGTGCGAAGCAGCGGCAGCTCCGACGTCAGCTCCTCAAGCACCGTTTCGAACCTCGCAGTTGCGACCTCGAAGGCACGGGCGCGCATATCTGCCGCGTTGCAACGCAGGCGAGCGCCGTCATCGGCGCCGATGACGAGGTCGATCGGGCCGTGCTGCAGGTGCAGCCTGCCACCTGATCCGTCCTGATCCGGCAAGTATCTCGCCTGAGGACCCAAGGTCGTCACTCCGTTACTGTCCGTGTCATGCCTGCCACTTGAAATTTTGGCTTTCGGTTGGCCAGGGTGCGTCCTGGCGCTGAGCGACCTTGCGTTCCGCCACCTTCAGCGCCTCCTCGATCGGTACCACCGCTTCCATATGGCCGCCGAGCGCACGGTAGTCGTCAAGCCGCATAGTGAATTCGATTGGCGCGACGAGTGCGGGGGTCGGCACGTAGCCGAAGGAATTGGCCGGCATCTGCGTCACGTCTGCCATCACGGTAATGCCGCCGCCGGGCCAGACATAGGCCGGCGCGCCACCGCACGACACGTAGGTCAGTGCGTCCTTGACCGAGCGGGTGAGTTGCACCGGATTGCGCGTGACCCCTGCGCGCAAGCTGCCTCCGGCGCCACCCATGAAAAGCACCGAGCAGACGGCCGGCTCGCAATTTTCGGCGATTTGCTCGACCGATAAGCGGATATCTTCGGGCAGGCTCGTCTGGAGAGCGGGCACGAGGTTTTCGTCGAGAATGTAGTACCCATATTGCTCACCCGTGGTGGAGACCATCAGGAGGCGCAGGCCGGGATAGGCGGTCTTGGGATCGAACGCGCCGAGAATCGAGAGCGGATCGGAAATGTTGGTGCCGCCCCAGCCGGTGCCGGGCTCTGCCACCTGGAAATAGCGACCCGGGGTTGAACGGCGGCCCTTGATCCTGATGCCGGTCGCTGGGATGTCGAGCACGCGGCCAGCCTGGTGTTCGGAAAGAACGCCGGTGATGTGGTCGTCGACCACGACAACCTCGTCCACATGCCGCGCCCATTGCTTGGCAAACATGCCGATCGTCGCCGAGCCGCAGCCGACGCGCATTCGCTGTTCCTCGACGCCGTTGATGACCGGTGCCGTACCCGCCTTGACGACGATCCCCGCGCCGCCGTCGATCGTCATCGCCACGGCCTCACCGTTGCAGAGTCGCAAAAGTGCGTCGCACGTGAGGCGGCCCTCCTTCTTGGTCCCGCCGGTCAGGTGATGGACGCCGCCGAGCGAGAGCATCTGTGAGCCGTATTCGCCGGTCGTGACATGGCCAACCGGCTCGCCTTCAACGCGCACGGCAGAGGTCTCAGGGCCGAGATAGCGGTCGGTATCGATTTTCACCTTGGCGCCGCAGTAGCTGAAGATGCCTTCGGTGACGACCGTCACCATGTCGACGCCGCCTTCTCGCTGCGAGACGATGAAGGGGGCAGGCTTATAGTCCGGGTAGGTGGTGCCGGCGCCGACGGCGGTGACGAAGGAGCGCTTCGCCTGAACAAGATCGCCGTCCCAGTCCTTGTCTTCGGCGCCCGGCAGGAAGGAAACGAGCTGGCCGCCATTGTCCTTCCGGTTCTCGATGATCGTTAGGGGATCGACGCGAATGAGGTCGCCGCCGACATTGGCGTAGCGATCGCAGGCGCCGGATCTGCCCTCTGAAATGTAACACATCACCGGGCAGGCATCGCAGCGGATCTTGCCATCTATTGTGCTTTCGCTCGCTTGTTTGACCATTGGGATTTCCCGTCAGTTCTTCACTGCGGCGCGGATCGCCGCCATCACCTTCGCCGGCGTCGCTGGCAGGTGGTGGATGCGCACGCCCGCAGCATCGCGAATTGCGTTGAGGATCGCCGGCGCAGTCGGGATCAGTACATGCTCCCCGAGCCCCTTGGCGCCGTACGGTCCATGGCCGTCCTCGACCTCGACGATCAGGGTCTCGACGGGCGGAATGTCGCCGAAGGTCGGGATGAGGTAATCGTGCAGGTTCTCGGTGCGTCCCGGAACGAATTCCTCCATCAGCGCAAAACCCACACCCTGAGCGATGCCGCCCTGGATCTGTCCCTCGATCAGCAGCGGGTTGATCGCCCTGCCGACGTCATGGGCGGCGGTGAACTTCCGCAGCTTAACCGTGCCGAGCGCCATGTCGACACTGAGTTCGACCAGTTGCGCGGCATAGCCGAAGACCGCGTAGGGATGGCCCTGGCCGTTCTCGTCGAGCGGTCTTGTCGGCGGGTCGTAGCTTTCCTCGGCCACGAGGACGTAGCCGTCCGCGTCGGCAGGCAGAGCTTCGCCAAGATGAACCGTCCGGCGCACCTCGCCGTCGGCGAGGCGGATGACGCCGTTGTCGATCTTAATCTCGGCATCGCCCGAGACATTGCCGAGCCTTAGGATCTGTGTTCTCAGCGCTTCGCCACAAAGCCTAGCGGCATTGCCAGAAACATAGGTCTGTCGGGAGTCGGAGGGCGGGCCGGCATCGGGCGTCAGGTAGGTATCTGGACCGACGAGCATGCAGGCAGAGACAGGCACACCCAGCGCGGTCGCGAAAATCTGGGCGATAACGGTGTTCGAACCCTGGCCGATATCGGTTGCGCCCTGGTGCAGGACGATGGTGCCATCGGCGCGAATGCCGGCTTTGATGATCGAGGGATTGGGCAGCGAGGTGTTGCCGCAGCCGTACCAGCCGGACGCGATGCCGATGCCCCAGCGCAGCGGGCTGCCAGAACGTTCGGCTTCGGCGTTGCGATCCTTTGCTTCCGGGCCGGCGCGATCCCAGGCGGGTTGCAGGGCCTCCAGACAGGCGCCGATGCCCACGCCCTTGTCGAAGATCTGGCCCGTTACCGTCGGCTGGCCGTTGTCGAGCGCGTTAAGAAGGCGCAGTTCCAGGCGGTCCATGCCAAGTTTCAGCGCCAGTTCGTCGAGCAGGGACTCCTGTGCCATTGCCGCCTGCGGCACGCCGAATCCGCGGAACGCGCCGGATGGCGGACAGTGGGTGTGGATCGCCCTGCTCCGCGCGCGATAGTTCTCGATCAAGTAGGGGCCGGAGGCGTGCACCGGCACGCGGTTGGCGACCGTTGGCCCCCAGGAGGCATAGGCGCCGGTGTTGAAATCGCCGTTGAACTCAAGCGCAGTGATCTTTCCGTCTCGCGTCGCACCGATGCGGATTGTGATCTCGCTGGGGTGGCGCTTTGTGGTGGATTGCATGGATTCGGTGCGGGAATAGGCCATGCGCACCGGCCGGTTGGTGAGCCAGGCGGCAAGACCGATATAGGGCTGTATGGAAAGATCGAGCTTGGAGCCGAAGCCACCGCCGCAGGCTGAAGGCACCACGCGCACAGCCTCCGGCGACAGTCCCATGATCTCGGCCATGCTGTCGCGGTCCATGAAGGGTGCCTGCGTGCAGCCATAAATTTCCAACCGATTGCCGATGCGGATAGCATAGCCGGCTTCCGGCTCGATATAGGCGTGTTCGACGAAAGCGGTTGAAAAATCGCCCTCAATGACGATGTCGGCGGCGGTAAAGCCGGCTTCGACATCCCCACGCTTGACGAAGCCGCTGCACATCACGTTGCCCGCGCGGTTCCCGTGGAGGACGGCTGCCTCCGGCAAAAGTGCTTCTGCGACAGTCATTGCCGGCTTGCGCTCTTCCCAGCCGATCGGGAAACACTCCAGATCGAGTGCGGCGATCGCGTTCGCCTCACCGACAACGGCCGCGACGGCCTCGCCCCGGAAGCGCGCCACTTTCTCGGCAAAGACCGGCTGGTCGGCAAAGGGCGGGATGACGCCGAAGCAGTTCTTGCCGGGAATGTCCTTGGCCGTCAGCACCAGCTCAACACCGGGATTGGCGTCGCGCCAGGCCTTCAGATCGCCGAAAGCGAAAGCCGCATGCGGATAAGGCGAGCGGACGACGCGAAGCGACCACGCATCGTTGGGTGCAACATCATCGCCGAAGGCCTCCCGGCCCATGACCTTTGCAAGCCCGTCGATACGGGCAATGGCCGCGCCGACGCCGCCGTCGGTTAGCGTTGCGGGTCTTTCGAGCGCGCCGCCGGCATCCAGGATCGCGTCGATGATCTTGCGGTAACCGGTGCAGCGGCACAGCACGCCGCCGAGCGCATCCTGAACAACGGTCTCGTTCAGCTGCGTACAGGAGCGCAGCAGCGCGGTTGCCGTAACGATTATGCCCGGCGTGCAGATGCCGCACTGGGCGGCGCCGTGCCGCTGGAAGGCTTCGGCGAGACCTTTTGCGACCGCATCCGTATCGACAAGCCCACGCAGCGTCTCGACCGCACGGCCATTGGCCTGCGCCGACGCTGTGGTGCATGAGCAGACGGGCTCGCCGTCGAGCAGTACGGTGCAGGCGCCGCAGTCGCCGGCGTTGCAGCCGATCTTGACGTCCTTGCAGCCGAATTCCTCGCGCAGCGTTTCGGAAAGCCGGCGCGCGGGATGGACATGGGCAGCGACGGCTTCGCCATCGAGGGTGAAATTAACTGCAACGGCATTCGCCGCGATCCTAGCTTCAGCGATCTGGTTCATGCCGCAAGCTCCCCGGCTGTCGCAAGCGCTGCGCGCAAAGCGCGGCGGAGCAGCTCTGTTGCTGCTTCGAGCCGATAGGCGCGATCGGCGCGGATGTCGTCGATCGGCGAAAGGACGGAAAGGTGACGTAGTTCGACGACTGACGCCAGGATCTCGCCGTTCAGCGGCTGGCCCGCAAGCTCGCTCTCCAGTGCCTTAATGCGGCGGGCGATCGGCGAGCATGCACCGACGGCGATTCTCGCCCGCGCGACGCGGCCCGACCCGTCGGCTTCGAGCAGAACGGCAACCATGGCGATGGAGATCACCAGATATCTGCGGGCACCGAGCTTGAGGAAGGCGGAAGCGGCGTTCCGGTGCGGCACGAGAATGGCAGTTACCAGTTCGCCGGGGCGCATAACAGTCCTGCGAACGCCCGTTATGAAGTCAGACAATGGAACGGTGCGGCGCCCCTCGCATGAGGCAATTTCGACCTCGGCGTCGAGCGTCAAAAGCGGCGGTACGCCATCGGCGGCCGGTGAAGCGTTGCAGACGTTGCCGGCGATCGTACCGGCGTTCTGAACCTGCAGCGCACCCACTTCGCGAGCAGCAGCCTGCAGACCATGGAAGAGTGGGGGAAGGTTTGCGCGCGCCACATCGCTCCAGGTGGTAACCGCACCGAGGCGCCAGCCATCGCCTTCCCTTCGGATTGTACGAAGCTCGTCAATACGGGAAATATCGATCAGATCGCGCGTGGCCGGGCGGTCGCGAAGGGCAGGGTAATAGTCGGTGCCGCCCGCTAGCACGTCATGCTGGCCAGATGCGAGAATCGCGACGGCCTCCTCGCAGCTCCGCGGAGTGTAATAGCGCATCTCTGTTCCCAATTTTTTATTTGTATACGAATAAGTATCGGATGACATCCCTACGCTGTCAAGCGCGCTTTTGGAGTGATGCCCAAGCTTGACGGGATGAATATGGGCGTTACTACAATGATTTACGCCCAGTGTTACAGTGGATTTCCCGATGGGGCTTTCCTTTGGCACCACGTTGTCGCATAAAGTCAAACGGGCAATTCGGCTAAACTCGGAAAATCAGGTGCCGACGAGACGGTCAATCGCATCGAATGTTGCCCGCAGTTCATTTGTATACAGGCAAAATTTAAGAGAAAATGCGAGAAGACCGAGCCGTGGCGGAGAAGAGAGAAAAAAAAGCAGCGTCGGTCGCACCAGAGGCGCCGCGCGACTACGTACTGCACGAACAGATCGGGTTTTTTCTCCGTCAGGCGAACCAACGCCACGTGGCGATCTTCGCGAGCCTTATCAACGACAAGCTGACGACGACGCAATGGGCGGCGCTGACCAAGCTCAAGGAAATCCAGCCGTGCTCGCAAAACAGGCTTGGCCGGGAAACGGCGATGGACGCGGCGACCATCAAGGGAGTTGTCGATAGGCTGGTCAAGCGCGGCTTCGTCAGCACCCTGCCGGACAGCAACGACGCGCGCCGGCTCGTCCTGTCGCTGACCGAAGACGGGCTCGAAGCGATCTCGCACAATGTCGTGGCAGCGCTTTCGGTTTCGGAAAAGACGCTGAGCCCGCTGACGGCGGGCGAGCGGCTGATGCTGCTGGAGCTGCTGCGCAAGATCTGCTGAGGTCAGGCGATCCCGACATATCTGTCGAGCAGATGCGGGTTACCACGAAGCTCGTCAACCGGAACCGTCGCCTGAACCCGGCCGTTCTCCACGAAGGACACGCGATCGGCGACCGACAGCACGGCATCGACGCGCTGCTCGACCAGCAGGATCGCCTTGCCCTGGTCGCGCAGTCTTAGTACCACATCGCGGATGGCGGCGATCATTGAGGGCATCAACCCCTCGGTCGGCTCGTCCAGCATGATCACAGACGGATCGATGCACAGGGCGCGTGCGGTAGCGAGCATTTGCTGCTCGCCACCGGAAAGCGTTCCCGAGACCTGGTTGAGTCGCTCGCGCAAGCGGGGAAAGAAGGTCAGTGCCTGCTCGAGAATATCGCGCGAGGTCTTGCGCGTCATCAGCCCGATCTCGAGATTGTCCCGGACGGTAAGCTCCGAAAAGAGCCGCCGGCCCTGCGGCACGTAGCCTATGCCGTGCCTTGGCACTTCATGGGCGGGAAGGGCATTCAATTCCGTACCGGCAAGCTTGATGCTGCCGGAACGTGCCGGCAGGAGACCCATGATCGCCTTCAGCGCGGTGGTCTTGCCGGCGCCGTTGCGGCCGAGCAGGCAGAGCACCTCGCCGGCACCGACCGTTAGAGAGAAATCCTTCAGCGTCTGGCTGGTGCCGTGATAGACGTTCAGGCCGGTAACAGTCAGCATGGATCAGGATCCCAGATAGGCCGCCTGCACGGCGGGATTGGCACGGATGGCTTCCGGCGTTCCGCTGGCGAGGATCTCGCCGGCGTTGAGCACGGTGATCGTATCGGCAAGCTGCATGACGACGGGCATGTTGTGCTCGATCAGGAGGATCGTCGCAGTTTCCGCGATCTCGCGGACGAGGGCGCAGAAATTCTCGATCTCGCCGTCAGAGAGTCCTTGGGTAGGCTCGTCGAGTATCAGCAGTTTTGGTTCGAGGGCAAGGCCCATCGCGACCTCCAGAAGCCGTTGATGGCCGTAGGAAAGTTCGCCGGCCCTGGCGGCTGCACGATCCTGAAGTCCGACGCGCCGCAGCGCGAAATCGACCCGCTCGGCAATCTGTTCACTGTGCAGCCGGGCGAATGGCACTTTCGCGCGGGTGAGTGCGCTCTGGGCAGAGAGCGCGACGTTTTCGTAAGCACTGAGTTTGAAGTAGACGCTGGTGAT
Source organism: Rhizobium sp. SEMIA 4085 (assembly GCF_013004495.1). Taxonomy (NCBI): domain Bacteria; kingdom Pseudomonadati; phylum Pseudomonadota; class Alphaproteobacteria; order Hyphomicrobiales; family Rhizobiaceae; genus Rhizobium; species Rhizobium sp. SEMIA 4085. The sequence goes on along the minus strand of NZ_JABEPH010000058.1, from coordinate 11,965 downwards.
CTGAAACGTATAGGCGATACCTTGGCGTACGCGCTTGAAGGCGGGTTCGCGCGTGATGTCGCGGCCGAGGAACTCGACGCTTCCTTTGCTCGGGGCGATGCGGCCGGAGAGCAGCGATACGAAGGTCGTCTTGCCGGCCCCGTTCGGGCCGATGATCGCGCGGATCTCGCCGACCTGCAGCTCGAAATCGACATTATGGACCGCTTTCAGCCCTCCGAAATTCCGACTGAGGCCCTTGGTGCTGAGTAACGTCAAGGCAGCCATGATACCCACCTTTCGCGGATGGTCCCGACGATGCCCTTCGGGAAGAACAGCACCAGTGCGATTAGCGCCAGACCGGTTACTAGCAGATAGGCGGCGGTGTATTCGCTGGCGATATCGATCATGTAGAACATGGCGACGGTGCCGAGCAGCGGCCCGAGAACGGTGCCTGCGCCGCCGAGCAAAGTGAAAAGCAGCGCGTCGATCGAATATTGGATCGAGGCGAAGGACGAGCCGACATAGGCAAACAGTAGTGCATAAGCCGAGCCTGCCATCGCAGAGAGCGTGCCGGAGATCACCAGCGCCTTCAGCTTGATCCGGAACGTGTCGTAGCCGAGCATTAGGGTGCGCGGCTCGTTTTCGCGGATCGCAATCAATGTGCGGCCGGTCGTTCCGCGAACAATGGCGAAGATGACGACGGTCGTCAGCGTCAATAGCGCCAGTGCGATATTGTAACGGACGGTGGGATCGGTGAGGTCGAAGCTTGCGCCGAAAAGTTCGAAGCGGCGGGCTGCATCCGGCATCACCAGACCTTCGTCGCCCCGGGTATAGGTGGTAAAGTAGAGGCTTGCGAGATATGCGACCTGCGCGAACATCATAGTGACGATCATGAAGGCGACGCCGCTGGTTCTCAGCGAGATCAGCCCGACCAGCAGCGATGCGAGAAAGCCCGAGCCAGTGCCGGCAACAAATGCCGCCGGTACGCTCCATCCGAGATGATAGGCTGTGAGCCCCGCACCGTAGAGCCCGGCGGCGAAGAACAGTGCATGACCAAGGCTGAGCAGCCCCGCATAGCCGAAGAGCAGGTTATAGCCCATGGCAAAGACTGCGAGCACCATTATGCGGGCGATCGCCAGGTGGTGGTAAGCCGGCAGGACGAACTGCAGAACGAAGAGCGACATGATGACGAGCAGATGAAGCCCGGCGGCCTTGGTGAAGCTTGGTGACGTCATCGTGCCCTCGCTCCGAAAAGCCCCTCGGGTTTGAAGACCAGGACAAGCGCGACCAGCAGCGTCGAGATCATCTTGGCGAGCGTCGGCGAGAAGAAGACGGAGATGACGCCGTCGCTGAGGCCGATGATCAGCGCGGCGATGACCGTGCCGCGCAGGCTCCCCAGGCCGCCGATGATGACGACGATGAAGGAAAGCAGCAGCGGATCGAGTCCCATCAGGTAATGCGCCTGCCGGATCGGCACGATCAGTACCGCCGCGATCGCAGCGAGCATGGCGCCGGCGGCGAAGACATAACCGTAGACCTTGCCGACCGGGATCCCGAAGGCCTGCGCCGTTTCGCGATCGAACTGGGTCGCCCGCATGATGAGGCCAAGCCGCGTTTTCGTAAGGATGTACCAGCAGATGCCGAGCAGCGCGATCGCGGCGGCTATGACAAAGAGATTGTAGCCGGAATAGCCGAACCACGGGAACTGGACGCGGAAGTAGAAGGGCGCCTCGACCGGGCGCGCATCCGGGCCATAGGCGATCAGCACCGTCTGCTGGATGACATAGAGCATGCCGATGGTGGCCACGATCGTCGCTTCCGGATCATATTCCAGCCGCTTTAGGATCAGCCGCTCGCAGGCATAGGCGATTGCGCCCACCAAAAGCGGGCTGATGACCAGCGCCAGAAAGAAACCCGCAGCCGGATTGGACGACAAGAGCGATGCGGTCCACCAGGCAATGACGGCGCCCAGCATGTAGAATTCGCCATGCGCGACGTTGACGATCCGCATGACGCCGAAAACCAGGCTCAAGCCGAGAGCCGTCAGGGTCAGCACCGCCGCCTGTAGCAGGCCTTCGAGCGTTGCCAGCAGCAAAAAAGGGCCAAGATCCACGACAATGTCCTCTGCAAGGGGTTATGCCAGCGCCTTGCTCGCGAATGCACAAATCCAGCACCCCGCGCAACGCCGCACGTTTGGCCCTCCCGTCGCCTTGCGGCTCGGGCCGGACCCGAGCACAATCGGCCGCGACGGGATTGCTCTTAAACAGCCGCGGCCCTTTAGCCTTTGCAGGCTAGAGGGACATTTTCGTGTAGTCGGCACTGACCTCGTAGAGGCCGTCCTCGATCGCCGTCCTGTGGACGAGTTCAAGGCGCCCGCCGGTCACCTTGGAAATGTTCTGGTGACCGTAGCACTGGTGGTTCTTGCCGTTGAAGATCTTGTCGCCCTGCGGATGTTCGCGGCCCTCATCGAACTTCTGGATCGCCTCCATGGCCTCGATGAAGCCCTGCTTGTCCTTGGGCGTCTGGCCCTCATAGCCGCTGGCTTCCATCGCCTGCTTGATGGCAAAGAGCGACTCCCAGCAGCCGAACATGTGGGAATAGGTCGAGATGTCCTTGGGATCCGAGGCGCTGGCGCCATTGGCGTCCACGCCGACCATCTCGCGGTGGAACTTGTCGTCCTCTGTCTGGTCCTTCTGGGCGTAGCGCGGATTGCCTTCCCAGAAATAGGTGCCTTCCAGGAATTCGAGCTGCGGCGTCGCAAGGTCAACCGCCTCAAGGCTGTCGATGAAGCCGAAGATCTGCGGCCGGGTGGAGCCAAAGAATTGACCGAGCTCCTTGACGAAGGTGAGCACCGCCGGGCCGACCATGACGTGGTAGAGCACTTCGGTGGAGGAGGAGATCTGCGGCAGATAGCGGGTGAAGGAGGATTCGGTCGGAGGGATGGCGATGAGCCCCGCGACCTCGCCGCCCTGCGCCTTGATCGCCTCGGAAAAATAGTCGCGGTGATCGTGGCCGAAGGCAAAGTCAGGGAAGATCATTGTGACCTTCTTGCCGAGATTCTTGGAAATCCAGGGCGCCATTGCGATGACCTGCGAACGTACATCGGTAATGCCCGGCTGGAAGACATAGCGATTGAGCTTGCCGGAAGCTACGTGATGGCCCTCCGAGACGACGACATAGGGCATCTTCAGTTCGCCGGCGCGCGGCGCAGAGCCGATTACCACATGCGAAAAGAGCGTGCCGTACGCCACGTCGACCTTGTGCTGCGTCGCGAATTTCTCGACGACTTCGGCGCCGCGCTTGGGATCGGTGCCGTCATCCTCGATGATGACCTCGACCGGCCGTCCGTTGATGCCGCCGCCGTCATTGATGACCTTCACGGCGGCCGCCGTCACGCGCTCATACCAGCGCCCGTAGGAGGCACCAATGCCGGTACGGTGGAGCTGGAGGCCGATCTTCACCGGCTCTGACGTGCCCGCCTGACTGTAGCGAACGAAGCCGGGCATCGCCTGCAGGGCCAGGCCTGCACCTGCGGTAGCACCCATTGCCTGCAAGACCGAACGTCTGGAGATGCCCTTTTGGGGCTTGATAATGCTGTTGGACATTGTTGGTTCCCCTGTGCTCAAAGCGGACGTCTGCCGTCTGTTTATACCGTGTCAGATCGTTCGTTTGCCAACAAATCACGAGAAAATGTAATTGACAAGGGTCACGCGTCTGCGCTCCTGCATGGAGGTTGAACAGCCCGTTCGCATCGCTGATTTCGGGCTCTCGACGATCGTTACGCCCGCCTCGCCCATGGCTGCAAGTTGGTAGTCGCCCGAGCCGCACAGACCAATACTCCGGCTAGCCGGCAACGTGACGCTGAGCTTGCAAGCCCGCAAAGGCGGTGTCGAGCAGCCTGAAATCAGTCGCAAGCTCGGACAACACGGCCTTGCGGGATGCCGTTCACCAAGGAGAACCGCCATGATCGATCGGTGTTTCGCGGTCGTTCTGGAGGAGGGCGAAATGGTTGCCGATCAAGCCTTGCGGATCACGATTCGCTCCTCTCAGGCATGCCAGCGTGAACTGTCGCGCAGTCAAGGAGGCAATGATCCGGTGAGGGCACCTGCTCGCCGTTGGGCGATGCGACCATGCGGCAGGCGCCACCGTCGTGGTTGCTGGCAAAGGACGAATGGTTCGCAGGCTGCCGGTCCACGGCGAGAACCACGCTTTTTCATGGCGCCACTAGCTCTTCGAGCGTGAAGACGACCTCAAAGCCACCCGCTACCGAAAGATTGCCGCCAGGGCAGATACCGCTCTTAAGGTCGATGACGTGCGGGGCTGATCCGAAGGCCTTGCAGCATGCGCATTTTCGAGGTTCGGCATGGACATTCGCCTTTTACTTGTGTTCGTATGCAAACGATAATCTTCGGGGGCGGGATGACGATCAGCATTGCTTGGTACACTGGATCCGTCGCGCGCGGGGGCATTGCAGCGATCCTTCCGGTTTTGCAAAAAGGGGTGGCCCTTGCCGCCGGTAGTGTGGTCCTGGCCGTCTCAATTGCTTGCCCCGCCTTTGCCCACGGCAGCGAACGCGGTTTCGTCATGCTGCTGCCGACCGCTTATTACCGAACAGGCGGGGCGCTGGCGGTCGCGGCCTCCTTCGTGACGCTCGCCATCCTGCCCGCGGCCTGGTTCAAAACGCTCACGCGGGCTGAGCTGAGCTGCGCGCGGCTGCCTCGCGTACCCCGAAATGCCGCCAGTCTCTTCAGTTTCTCGCTGCTCGCGATCCTTTTTGTCGCTGGCCTTTTCGCCACGCCGGATCCGCTGGAAAACCTACTGCCACTGATGGTCTGGACGGTCTTCTGGGTCGGGTTCACACTTCTGCAGGCGCTTTTCGGCAATCTGTGGCCGTGGCTCAATCCCTGGACGGGGCCACTTGCGGCACTGAGAAGCATGACGGGCAGCCATCTCGCACGGACGGCGCTCGTCACTATGCCGAAGACCGCAGGCTATCTCCCGGCATCGTTGATGTTCCTATTGATTGCTTGGTACGAACTCGTTTCCGTCGCGCCTGACAATCCGCCGGAATTGGCCATCGGGGCTGCGATCTACTGGCTTTTCAATCTCGTTGCGATGATCGTTTTTGGGCAAGGCGAGTGGATGCGGCGGGGAGAGGCGCTGTCGGTCTTCTTCCGCTTTGTCGGCACGGTCGCTCCGTTCTCGGGACGTCGAAGACAAGGCCGCCGTTGGCTCGTGGTCACATGGCCTGGCCGGCGCTTTGTCGTCGGGCGTCCGCTATCCGTCAGCGCGACGCTATTCGTTCTTTTGACGCTTGCCACCGTCTCCTTCGACGGGTTTTCGAAGACCTTCACATGGCTCGGATTTGTTGGCGTCAATCCGCTCGAATTCCCCGGCCGCAGCGCGATGATGACGGTCAATACGTTCGGGCTTCTGGCGGCATTTGTCGTGCTTGCCGTCGTCTTCTATCTCACGGTATATCTGGGAAACCGCGCTGTAGCTGTGCCCCGCGGGATGACACTTAAGGCTTCTGCCGGGCTATTCGTTGTCTCCATCATTCCAATTGCGATCGCCTTTCACGCTGCCCATTACCTGACGGTTCTGCTTGTCAATGGCCAGTATTTTGCCGCGGCGATATCCGATCCCTTTTCGCTTGGATGGAATTTGTTCGGGACGGCGCATTTGCACCCGACGACATCTTTTCTCAGCAATCTGGAAAGGGTTTCGATCCTCTGGACCGTGCAGACTGTCATCGTGGTGGCGGGGCATATCGCCGGCATGATGCTCGCCCACATGGTCGCAATCGAGCACTTCGGCACAACCAAACGCGCCGTCCGCAGCCAACTTCCTCTCGCAGCAGGGATGGTCTTTTATACGGTCTTCGGCTTATGGCTGCTGTCGACGCCAGTGGCAGGATAGAAAAGACAGTGCCCCGTCTCCATCGGCCTTGTTGAGCGCCAAGCGCGCGTCGTCGGCGACGTCCAGGCCGGCTCGCCGCTGAATTCTTCCAGTTGGCGGCTACACAATATGGTTGATCGCCGCCGCAAAGCTGGCCGGCGTCAATCCGGCGACGGGCAGGACTTGAGATAGCTTACGACGGCATCGGCGATCATTCCGCGGTGCCGGTCGATCGTCTGGCTTTCCGAGAGATCCCGCCTGAAGATCGTGCCGAAGGTATAGCGGTTCGAGACCCGGAAGAAGCAGAAGGCGCTGATCATCATGTGGACATCGATCGGATCGGCCTTGCGATGAAATACGCCCTGTTCGAAACCACGTTCCAGGATTTTAGCGATCGTCTCTATGACCGAGACGTTGAGGTCGCGGATGGCATCCGAGCGCAGCATATGCGTGGCGTGATGAATGTTCTCGATGCTCACCAGCCGGACAAAATCCGGGTTGGCCTCGTCGTGATCGAAAGTCGTTGCGATGAGCGTGCGCAGGGCTGCTTCCGGCTCAAGGTTCGAAAGCTGAAGGTCGGCTTCCAGCGAGCGGATCTTGCGGTAGGACTGCTCCAGCACGGCGAGATAGAGACCCTCCTTACTGCCGAAATAGTAATAGATCATTCGCTTCGAGGTACGGGTCTTTTCCGCGATCGCATCGACGCGCGCACCGGCGAGGCCATGGGTCGCGAACTCCTTCGTCGCGACGACGAGAATATCCGCCTGCGTCCGCTGCGGATCGTTCTTTCGTCCGTTTTCAGCCCGCTGCGCCATCTCTCTCACGACCCTATTCCCTAAACCGCTGTTTCCAATCGTCAAAACGGAAGCCTGAACGTTGGAAGGCTGCCATTTCATGCACGCTCGACGACAAAGTCATATTCACCTTGCACGTCCGTTTCAATAGATCACCGCTTGACATTCGAACTAGTTAGTACATTTTGAAGACGAGGCAACTTGCCCCGGAGGAGGGGCGCGAGGTCACCGCTCAGATGCACGTCCCCGCGCGGCTGACGGACGTCGGAAGATCCTGGATCTGTTGCCCACGCTTTGGGAGGAGCGGATGACCCGCATCATCGATTTCTATTTTCTCGTGCTGAAGGCGACGATCGCTCTCTTGCTGGCAGGCATGGTTGTGCTCGTCTTCGGCAATGTCGTCCTTCGCTATGCCTTCAATCAGGGCATCACGTCATCCGAAGAGCTGTCGCGGATGTTCTTCGTCTGGCTGACATTTCTCGGCGCGGTCGTCGCAATGCGCGAGCATGGCCATCTCGGTGTCGATTCGGTGCTCCGGCGCCTGCCACCCACGGCTGCCAGAATGGCTGCACTCGCCGGGCATGCACTGATGCTGCTGGCGACCTGGCTTATGATCAGCGGTGCCTGGACGCAGACCCTGATCAACGTCCATGTGGCAGCGCCGGCAACCGGGATTTCGATGGCCTTCTTCTACGGCGCCGGTCTGGCGTTCGGGATCCCGGCATTTCTCATTCTCTTGTGGGACGCGTTCGCGATCGCCACGGGCCGCATCGATGTCACGACGGTCGAACTTGTCCGCGACAGTGAGGAACAAGTCGCGCTCGAGGATCACGATCCGGCACTTGCCAAGCTCGTGACAAAGCATTGAGGGGCGGGAAATGACTGTATCCATCTTCCTCGGAGCGCTTCTCGGTCCCATGGCGCTTGGAGTGCCCATCGCCTTTGCCCTGATCATCAGCGGCGTTGCGTTGATGATGTATCTTGACATGTTCGATGCGCAGATCGTGGCGCAGAACGTGCTGAACGGCGCCGACAGCTTTCCGCTGATGGCGGTGCCTTTCTTTCTTCTTGCCGGCGAGGTCATGAATACCGGCGGACTTTCTCGCCGCATTGTCGACCTTGCCATGGCGATGGTGGGCCATGTCCGAGGCGGCCTCGGTTTTGTCGCCATCTTCGCCGCCTGTGTCCTTTCGAGTCTTTCCGGCTCGGCCGTTGCCGATGCCGCGGCCTTGGGCGCGCTTCTTTTTCCGATGATGCAGAAGTCCGGACATGACCCGGCGCGCACCGGCGGCCTCCTCGCCTCAGCTTCCGTTATCGGGCCGATTATTCCTCCGTCGATCGGTTTCATCCTCTTCGGCGTGGTCGGCGGCGTTTCGATCACCAAGCTTTTTCTGGCGGGAATTTTCCCGGGACTTATGATCGCAGCCGCACTCTGTGTGACCTGGCTGATCGTTTCTCGAAAGGAGCAGTTCGCACTTCCCCCGAAGCAGAGTGGCGCGGTGCGTCTTAAAGCCTTCATCGACAGCATCTGGGCCCTGATGCTGCCGGTCATCATCATCGTCGGCTTGAAATTCGGCGTCTTCACGCCAACCGAAGCAGGCGTCGTTGCCGCTGTTTATTCGCTCTTCGTCTCGATGGTCATTTATCGCGAACTGCCCCCCGCGAGACTGTTTCATGTCTTTGTGGCGGCCGCCAAGATCACCTCCGTCGTCATGTTCCTGGTTGCCTGTGCAGCGGTTTCCGCCTGGCTGATCACAGTTGCCGACGTGCCCGGCGAGCTCGCGGCCCTGATCGAACCGCTCATGGACAATCAGACCCTTCTCTTGCTCGCCATCATGGTGCTGATCGTCGTCGTCGGAACCGCCATGGACATGACGCCGACCATCTTGATCATGACGCCGGTCCTGATGCCGATCATCAAGCAGGCAGGCATCGATCCGGTCTATTTCGGCGTGCTTTTCATCATCAACAATGCGATTGGCCTGATCACGCCGCCGGTCGGCACCGTGCTCAATGTTATCTGCGGCGTCTCGAAGCTCTCGATGGAAGAGTTGATGAAGGGCGTCATGCCCTTTCTCATCGCCGAACTGATCGTTCTGTTTCTGCTCGTCCTGTTTCCGCAACTGGTGACCGTTCCGGTCTCCTGGTTCGGACACTGATCGCAGTTTCGCCGGCAACGGCGAACGAATTTCAACGCGGCCGGAGGGAGATGCCGGCCACAACCTGGGAGGAAGACATGCTGAAGATATTGACGAAGCTGGCATGGGGATTGGTGTTGCCGATCGCACTGCTGGCAACTGGCCCGGCCATGGCCGAGATCGGCGAGCACCAGCTGAAATTCGCCTCGGCGAACAACAAGGGCCATCCCCAGGTCATGGGAATGGAGAAGTTCGCCGAGCTCTTGAAGGAAAAGAGCGGCGGCAAGATCGAGGTCAAACTCTTTCCCGGCGGCGTGCTTGGCGGCGACGTTCAGACCGTCTCGGCGCTGCAGGGCGGCGTGATCGAAATGACGGTGCTCAATGCCGGCATCCTTGCAAGCAACGTCAAGCCGTTCGGCGCCGTCGATCTGCCCTTCCTCTTCAATAGCGGCGAGGAAGCAGACAAGGTGATGGACGGACCGTTCGGCTCCGGCCTGATGAAGCTTCTGCCAGATACCGGCCTCGTTGGTCTTGCCTATTGGGAGCTCGGTTTCCGCAACCTGACAAACAATCGCCACGCGGTCACCAAGCTTGAGGACATCAAGGGCCTTAAGATCCGTACGATCCAGTCGCCGATCCCGATCGAGCTCTTCAACAGCCTTGGCGCCAACGCCGTTCCGCTTCCATACACCGAGCTTTATACGGCGCTCGAAACCGGCACTGTCGACGGCCAGGAAAATCCGGCTGCAAACATCATCAATGCCAAGTTCTTCGAAGTGCAGAAGTACATGACGGTGACCCGCCATCAGTACAATCCGCAGATCGTGCTCATCAGCAAGAAGTTTTGGGATGGGCTCAACGATGAAGAAAAAGCTCTCTTCCAATCGGCCGCAACCGAGGCACGCGACTATCAGCGCAAGGTTTCGCGCGAGATGGACGTCAAGGCTATCGAAGAGATCAAGAAGACCGGCATGGAAGTCAGCGAACTGAGCCCGGAAGAGACGCAGAAGCTGCGCGACGCCGTCAAGCCGTTGATCGACAAGTTCAGCCCTCAGATCGGCGCAGAAACGGTCGCCCAGCTCATGAAGGAACTCGACACCGTTCGCGGCAAATAATCAGAGGACCAGGCCCGCTGCTGGGGGCCTGGTCCTTTCTCATCGGAACCACGGAAAAGACGGATGGCCGAAACAATCATAAGACCGCTAAAGGCCGGCCTGATCGGCGCCGGCATCCAGGCGTCGCTGACACCCGCCATGCATATGAAGGAGGGTGCCGCCCAGGGTCTGAACTACGAGTATGAACTGATCGACCTTAACCGGATCGGCGCTTCGCCAGCCGACCTGCCGAAACTTCTGGCTGAGGCCGAAGCTCAGGGCCTTGCCGGCCTCAACATCACCCATCCCTGCAAACAGATCGTCATCTCTTTCCTGGACGATCTGTCATCCGAGGCGCGGGCTCTCGGAGCCGTCAATACCGTCCTTTTCAAGGATGGGCGGCGCTATGGACACAATACCGATTGGTGGGGCTTTGCCGAAAGCTTCCGTCGCGGGCTGCCAAACGCCGATCTTTCTTCGGCCGTCCAGCTCGGTGCTGGCGGCGCAGGCGTTGCGACCGCTTATGCAATGCTCTTTCTTGGCTTGCAGAGGTTGGCCGTCTTCGATCGCGAAGCGCAACGTGCTGCCGCCTTGACGGAAACAATGGCGCGGCTCTTTCCCACCGCTTCCATCATCGCCGGAAGGGATCTGGCATCCGAGATGGGCCAGGCAGCCGGCCTCATACATGCAACGCCGACCGGAATGACGAAGTATCCGGGCACCCCCTTGCCGCCGGAACTGCTTGAGGATCGGCACTGGGTCGCCGAGATCGTCTACTTCCCCTTGGAGACCGAGCTGCTGAGGCAAGCCAGACATCGCGGCTGCCGGACGCTCGATGGCGGAGGCATGGCGGTCTTCCAAGCCGTTGGCGCCTTTCGTCTGTTGACAGGACGAACGCCGGATGCAGCTCGAATGCTCGCGCATTTCAAGGCCATGACCGAATAATGCATTCGACACACAAGGGAGCAGGCCGATGAAGACGTCTATAGCGACCGTATCGTTGGGCGGCGATCTCCGGGACAAGCTCGAAGCGATCGCCAAGGCTGGTTTCGATGGCGTCGAGATATTCGAAAACGACTTCCTCATCTTTGACGAAAGCCCTCGTCAGGTCGGCAAAATGGTGCGTGATCTCGGGATGGAGATCACACTATTTCAGCCGTTCCGTGATTTCGAAGGCATGCCCGAGCCGCTTCGCAGCCGCACATTCGATCGCGCCGAGCGCAAATTCGACGTCATGCAGGAAATGGGCACGGATCTGGTACTCGTCTGCTCCAATGTGTCGCCGGCATCGCTTGGCGGTCTCGAGCGAGCCGCGGCCGACTTTCATGAACTTGGCGAGCGCGCGGCAAAGCGCGGGCTGAGGGTAGGTTACGAGGCGCTGGCCTGGGGGCGGCACATTCACGATCACCGCGACGCCTGGGAGATCGTTCGCCGTGCCGACCATCCCAACATCGGTCTTATCCTCGACAGCTTCCATACGCTGTCGCGCAAGATCGATGTCAACTCGATCCGCTCGATCCCGAAAGAAAAGATCTTCATCATCCAGCTTGCCGACGCGCCCCTGATCGACATGGATCTGCTTTTCTGGAGCAGGCATTTCCGCAATATGCCCGGAGAGGGCGACTTGCCGCTCCTGGACTTCATGAAAGCCGTGGCGGCAACCGGATACGACGGGTATCTGTCGCTGGAGATTTTCAACGATCAGTTCCGCGGCGGCTCGCCCACGGCAATCGCAGTGGATGGCCGGCGATCTCTGATCTATCTCGGCGATCAGGTAAAGCGGCAGGACCCGGAAGGCTCCTTGCCTGTCCCCGCGATGCCGCCGCGCGCCTCCGTCGAAGGTATTGCCTTCGTCGAGTTCACGGTCGACGAGGACGAAGCGCCGCAGCTCGAAAGGTTGATTGCAAGTCTCGGTTTTCGAAAGGTTTCGAGACACAAGACCAAGAGTGTCACAGTCTTTCGCCAAGGAGGTATCAATCTTGTCATCAATACCGAACAGAAGAGATTTGCCGGCGAGTAATACGCAGTCAACGGCACGACGACATATGCTGCCGGCCTGTGG
>NZ_JABEPH010000592.1:0-2221 GCF_013004495.1 Rhizobium sp. SEMIA 4085 | reverse complement strand
GTCCTGCAACATCACCGCCTGCTCGCGCAGTTATCGTTCGTTCCGCGCTTCCGACTGTACCTACCAACCCTATTATGGCGCTCGGCGTCTTTGCGAGAAATAGCCCAACCCGAATGTTAGTCGCCGCGACGAAGATGGGAAACCGCAGAAACCCGGCAGCGCGAAGCACAAATGCAGGAACGAGGGGTCTGGCAACAATATCTCCCGCCTTCGAGGCTTTCCGCTTTGCCACCGCATCGCCCCTTCAAGCGTCGGTTACGGGCACTGGGGGGTGGCGACCGCCTGAGGGGCAATTTCGGCGATCTTGGTACTTGGTCTAATCGCATACCTCGTTCGACCGGCGTCGGCCCGCATGATCGCCCTTAGATCGAACAGGCCGTGACGAACAATGACTGGGCTTCATCGCGAAGGCCGTCGCTGCCGCTGGCTGGCCAATGCATCCGCTCGCACCGCGATCTCAAGGATCGGCGATTTTGCCGTCCATGAGATGAATGCGCCGCCCCATACGGGCCGCCATATCGAGATCATGGGTGACGGCGATAACCGTCTTGCCGCGTTCGCGCACGAGCCCTTCGAGGATCGAAAAGACTTGCTCGGAATTTTGACTGTCGAGGCTTCCCGTCGGCTCGTCAGCAAGCAGGATGGGTGGATCATTCGCAAGCGAACGTGCAACAGCGACCCGCTGGCGTTGACCGCCGGATAGCTGATCTGGCCTCTTATCGATATGGCCGGCAAGGCCGAGCGATGCCAAGAGTTCTTCAGCCCGCGCCTGCATGGCCGACCGGCTCAAACGACCAAGCTTGCGCATCGGAATCTCGACGTTCTGCCGCGCCGTGAATTCTGGCAGGAGAAAATGGAACTGGAAGACGAAGCCCAGCATAGAGAGGCGGGTTTCGGCGCGTTCCCTTTGGTCCATCGGATCGGTATCTCTGCCACCAATCGAAAGCCTGCCGCTCGTCGGCTCGTCCAGCAGCCCCAACAGATAGAGCAGCGAAGACTTGCCGGAACCGGAAGGTCCAGTGATTGCAACGAATTCCCGCTCACCGATCGTCAAAGACACATCCTCGACCAGCGTTACCGGGACGGTTTCCGTCAGGATGCGTGTGAGGTTATTCGCTTCAATCAAGGCGCTCACGTCGCACCCCTTATGATATCCACCGGATTAAGGCCTGCAGCACGCCTAGCCGGGAGATAGCCGGCAAAAGCCGCCGAACTGAGCGCGAAACCTGAGGCGATCAGGTAATGCAGAATGCTCCAGGCAATCGGCAGGCGTGTCATTTCCTGGCCTGTCGCGGCAAGTTCGAAGCGCACCAGGGACAAGGCATAGACGAGCGCGAAGCCAAGCAGCCAACCGAGCGCCGAACCGCCGGCCCCGATGGCGACACCTTCGAGCAGAAACAGGCGCCGCATGTCCGCCTCGGCAAAACCGAGCGACTTCATGATGGCGATGTCGCGCGCCTTTTCATGCGTAATCGTCGAGATAATATTATAGATGCCAAATCCAGCGACCAGCATGATTGCTGCGACAACGGTGTACATGATGACATTGCGGATCACGAGCGCTTCGAGGAGCGATTCATTGGCCTCTTGCCAAGCCTCGGCCCTGTAGCCGAGTTCGGCCTCGATCCGGCGCGCCACCACCGGTGCGTCGTCGGGATTGGCAAGTTTGATGCGGATCTCATTGATGGCGTTGGTGCGCGCGCTCAGGATCTGCGCGTTCTTCAGCAGTACATAAGCTTCGCCCTCATCGCGGGCGGTCGTGCCGGTATGAAAAAGGCCAACGATCTTGAAATTGCGCGTGAGTCCCTCGGACGAAACCGCGGCAACTGTATCGTTCAGTCCGGCGCCGAGGCGTTTTGCCATCGTATCGCCGATCACGATATTGTTCCCGCCTGCCGCAAGGGCTCCGAAACTTCCCTCCACGAAATCGCCGATGATAGGCGAAACGCTGCGCTCGGCGACCGGGTCGATGCCGATCACCGATGCTCCGACCTCGCGGCTGGAGTAACGAATGACACCCTGCAGTTTCAGGTCTGGTGCAAGCCGGCCGGGTATCCATGCCTCGAGCCAGGAGCGCGCGGCAGTCGGATTGATGATGCCGCGGCGGTCCTCCCGCGGCCTCAGTCCGAAGATCTGCGTCGTATGGTATGCGGTTTCGGCAGGCTGCCGTCGCGCCGTTCGCTGCTCGTCATTGATCTCGACATGCGGCATTGTATCGATC
>NZ_JABEPH010000591.1:0-2230 GCF_013004495.1 Rhizobium sp. SEMIA 4085 | reverse complement strand
GTGTTGCTCTTCCAATAGGTGTCAATGATGTTGCGACAGTGCCGAATGACATGGTCGCCAACCTCCGGGTTTCCTCCCCGCAGCGTATCCGGATTGCCTCCGCAAAGGCGCACGAATGTTGCTTGCTGAACCGCAAACATGAAGTAGCCTTCACTGGTCGGTTCAAATTCCAAACCAGCGTCTTGCACGTTCCTCGTGACTTCGGCTGTCGCATCGGAGATGGCGCGCGACACCTTCTCAAGCATGGTCTGTTCGGCCGCTTGCTGGATGGCTAGGAAGGAGCGCTCCTGCGGTGTGGGAATGGGGCAACTGTCGGTGTTCATTACATTCTCCTTGGGAGGCTGAGATTCTGATCGCATTAAGGCGGTCACAGGCTTTGGCCATGGGTCGGTCGTTGCTAAACGCGACTAGCCTTTGCATCGTAATGCAGCCGTGGTAGGCGCCAGAGTCATTCCAGGATGGCAGTGACACGGATCTCAATTCGCATGGCGGGGAGCCCAAGGGCTTCCACACCGGTCTGCGTCCAGATCGGAGCTCGATCGGGCATGTACTCACGGAAAAGACCGGCAATCGTATCGTTCACGATCGGTGGAAAGCCTCCGACGTGATAAGAGTTGACATGGACGACATCCTTCCAGTCCGCGCCAGCCGTGGCCAAGGTTCGCCGGACATTCTCAAATGCTCTCTCGATCTCGGTCACGATTGACTCCGGAATTTCGAGTTCATCGTTCCATCCGCCCTGGCCGGAGATCTCGATGCGATCACCAATCTTGAGCGCTTGTGAAAAGTGCAAAAGCTCATGGAATTTCTGCCCGTACCCGGGCGTGACGAAAAGTTCAGGCTTTGCCATTGAGGTCTCCTATTGTGAGGAAGGTATAAGCATGGAGATGGCGCCCACCGAAATGGTGTGTTGCCGGTTAGTCCGGGCGATCGAAAAGGTGGCACCATCGCTCCATCAGAATCTTGCACGAGCAAGTCAGGCGATTGCACCGCCGTCTGCGGTGAGAATAGCGCCCGTGATGACACTCGCGGCCGGGCTTGCAAGAAATACCACAGCGTTGGCAATCTCCCGCGGTTCGCCGTAGCGTCCCAAGGAGGTCAAGCTTTTCTGCAAGTCTGCAGCCGGGCCGTCCGCCGGGTTGCTTTCAGTATCGGTTGCTCCGGGTTGCACGAGGTTGACGGTGATACCACTTGGACCAAGTTCACGCGAAAGACCGCGTGTGAAGGATGTGAGAGCTGCTTTGGACATTGCATAGGGTGTTATGCCGGGAAACGGTACCCGCTCGCCCAGAGCCGAGCCGATTGTGACGATGCGGCCGCCTTTGCCGAGATGCGGGATGACGGCTTTCGCGAACAGGACCGGAGCTCGTACATTGACATCCATCAAGGTCTGATACGCTGAGACGTCCAGGTCGACGATCATGCCGTTGTGGCCAATCGCGGCGCTGTTCACGAGGATGTCCAGCCCGCCCAAAGCGGAGACGGCCTCGCTTACTGAGCTAGCAATTGCCTCGGGGTCGGCGCTGTCCGCTTGGATTGCAGCCACGCGACGCCCCATCTTTTCGATCGCTTCGGTTACCTTCGAGGCCTTTTCGGCGGAGCGTTGGTAGGTGAACGCGACATCCGCGCCGTTTTCTGCCAGCGCCAATGCGATCGCAGCACCAATGCCTCGCGACCCGCCAGTTACCAGTGCGCGTTTGCCTTTAAGATTGATCATTTATCTGTTCCTTTCCACCAGGATAAGTTGATGTGTTTCAAGCTATTTTCGAAGGACACCGTCGGATCCAACCGAACAAGCGAATACTATTTCGCGGGGATTGCTGGCATCCTGTAGGTGCCAGACGTGCAAAACTCCGTTGCTTGAACAGGAACACTTGGAATAGGTCGTAAAACCCGTACCTGTCTTCCCCGTGAATCTTCGCGATTGTCCGCTTTTCAGTGGCCACTTGAGCCAAGCCCGACGACGACAGTCGTATCGAGCTTAGACATGTCTGATCAGGAAGCTCCGAATGAACTGAGCGATCTCATCTGCATGTGTTTCCAAGGCAAAATGGCCGGTATCGAGCAGATGGACCTCCGCGGGGGGCAGGTCGCGCTTATAGGCCTCGGCACCCGCAGGTACGAATGCTGGATCATGTCTGCCCCAGACCGCCAGGAACGGTGGTTGGTGATCGCGAAAATACGCCTGAAACTCCGGATACCGGTCAATGTTTGTTCTGTAGTCGAGGAT
>NZ_JABEPH010000590.1:0-2233 GCF_013004495.1 Rhizobium sp. SEMIA 4085 | reverse complement strand
GGGGGGGGGGGGGGGGGGGGCCCCGTGGTGGTCGATGGGGGGGGGGTGTGGGGGGCAGGTGGCGGCCGGGAGCGGGAAAGGGGGAGGACTGGTGGCGATGTGCATTATCGTGCGTGGGGACGACCACGCGGCGGGTCGTATCCTTGTCAAGCCGATGCACGATGCGTGGCCGCCGGACGCCGCCGATACCCGAGAGGCTTTCGCCGCAGTGGTGGATCAGCGCATTGACGAGCGTTCCCGTCCAGTTTCCGGCAGCCGGATGGACGACCATGCCGGTCGGTTTCGAGATGACAATGAGGTCGTCGTCCTCGTAAAGGATGTCGAGCGGGATGACTTCGCCCTTCGGCGTCGGGTCTTCCGGCTCGGGCAGCAGGAGTTCGTAATTGTCGCCGGAGCGCACTTTCTTTTGCGGGTCGAGTACGACGGCGCCGTTCACCAGCAACTGGCCATCCTTGATCAGAACCTTGACGCGGCTGCGGGAAAATTCCTCGCCGAGCTGAGCCGTCAGCCAGGCGTCGAGGCGGCCTTCGGCCTTCTCATCGGCAGTCAGGACTTTCCTAATGCCGGATGCTTGTTTAAAGGGGTCGCTCAAGACGCTTCTTCTCCGAAGTATTTCATAGGACACCACGATGACGAAAATCGAGCTGGACGATCAGGAAGAACAGCCCCTTGATCCGGCAATGGAAAATGTCCGGCGCAAGATGGTCCGCCTGCAGATCGTCTCCGGCGCCATCATGTTCGTGAGCCTTATGGCGGTCTTCGGCGCCGTTGTCTACAAGACGATGAAGGCCGAACCGGCAGAAACGGCAGTTGTTTCGGGCTCCGGCGGCTCTTCGGATTCGCCGGCAAGATCCACAGTTTCCCTGCCGCTCGGGTTCGCCGTGCAGTCCACCTCGCTCTCCGGCAGCCAGATCCTGTTCTTCGGCCAATCGATCGACGGCAAGCGTAAGGCGCTGGTCTTCGACATCGAGGCGGGTCGGCTCGTCGCCGACATCACCGTCGCCGGCAACTGAGGCCGATGGCTGCCGCGCCGATCACGATCGAAAGCGCCGACGATCCGCGCATTGCGGAATTTCGCGCGATCCGCGAACGCGACCTGACGGGCAGGCAGAACCGTTTCATTGCCGAAGGCACCGTCGTGCTGCGCATGCTGGCCGAAGCCCATGCTACCAGACGCGGCTTCGAGGCCGAGAAAATCCTGCTGCTGCGAAACCGCGCCGAAGGCGTCGCAGCCATTCTTGCGCGCGTGCCGGACGATGTCCCAGTCTATGTCGCCGAGGCGGATGTTCTCGACGGCATCGTCGGCTTCCATCTGCATCGCGGCGTGCTGGCGCTCGGCCGACGCATCCCGGGCAGCGAGAACCTGCTCGACAGCCTGGCGGAGCGCGCGCTGGTGCTCGTTGGCTGCGGCATTTCCAATCACGACAATGCCGGTTCGATGTTCCGCAATGCGGCCGCCTTCAACGCGGACGCCATCTTCCTCGACGAGACCTCCTGCGATCCGCTTTACCGGAAGGCGATGCGTGTCTCGGTAGGTTCCGTGCTGAGCGTTCCCTATCAACGCAGCAGCAGTGCTCTCGATATCCTCATCGCACTGACAGAACGCGGTTTCGATATCTGGACGCTATCGCCGCGCGGCAAGACGGATATCCGTGCGATAAAACCTTCGGATCGCATGGCGCTGGTGGTCGGTACAGAGGGAGATGGGCTGCCGGAAGCTGTCCTGGCGCGCTTCAAGAGTGCGCGCATTCCGCAATCTGTCCGCCTCGACAGTCTCAATGTCGCGACGGCGACCGGCATCGCTTTGTTCGCGATGGCATCGGCGGCCGATCGTCTCTGATCAGCCCGGTTGCGACAGGATCGTTGCGGCGCGCTGGGCGAGGCTCACGCGTTCGCCCTCTTCGTTACCCGCATCCTCCGGCAGAAGGTCGCGGATCGGCGAGGAGGGGCCCTCGTTAAGCGCCGTCAGTGCGACCATGCCAGCCGCGATCGAGGCGATCTCTTCGCGCATGGCGCTGTCGTTGCCCGTCGTCGCCTTCGCCTTGGAAATGCGATCGGAAACGGCTGCACTGCGCGCGCGAACTTCTTCGGCAAGGCGGGCGGCAACCGCTGCTGAATCAAGTTCGGAAGCTGGAGATTCTTCCTGCATCAGTTCCTCCCCTTTGGTTTCGAGCGTTGCCAGACCCGCATCGCGCAGCCCGCGGTTTGCCTTGCGCAGGCCGGCATTGAGCGA
>NZ_JABEPH010000589.1:0-2233 GCF_013004495.1 Rhizobium sp. SEMIA 4085 | reverse complement strand
TATCCTGCGCCTCGACATCGCCTTCCTGCAGCCGGCTGCTCGCGTAGGAGGTCGCATCGCCGACGATCGACAACAGGATCGCGCTACCGAAACGCTCCCACCAGTGGGTGTCGACATAGCCGTCCATGCCGGCACGTCCAAGAGTATCGGTCGCAGGCGACGCGAGCGTGATGATCACGCCCTTCGGCGTCTTGGCACGGTTCCACAGAACAAACAGGCGTTTTTGACCGCGGCGAAGACCGCCGCGATATTCGCCAACGATCTGGGTACCCTTCTCCATCAGCACGACGCGGCCATTGTCCGACAGCACATCGCGGTTGATGACGCAGCTTGCAAAGCCCGGCTGGTCCGAGGAAAGCGCTGTTTCGAGCACGCAAGGGATGGACGTTCCCATGGCGACGATGAAATCGCGATTTCCAAGCATGCCGGCGCGCGAGCCCTGCAATTGCGTCGGCGTCAGCATCCTGTTGAACCGCTGATCTTCGTTTTCTGCCTCAGAGCCGAGAGTGCCTGGACTGACGTCGAACGGAAAGTCGTTCGATGGAGCATCCGAACTCTGGTTCTGCCGCTCGGCAGCCGGCCCCTTTTCGCCGCCATAAGCGATCACCGGCGCGCGGCGGGCAGCGTCCAGGAGCTTATCCTCCTCAGCCGGCGCCTCCTCGGCCACCACAGGCGTTGGCAGTTGCACTTCCGTCGGCATCACGACTGGCTGAACCGGTTCCCTGGCGCGCTCGAAATCCGAGGTCTGGCGGATGACGACGCGCTCGGGTTGGGTTCCTTCTGACGGCTTGTTCTGACCGCGCATCGACCAGAGCGCAAAAGCGACGAAGGCAACGATCGCAACGGCAACCGCGCCGCGTTTCAGGATCGGGCTGTTGTCGAGGCGCCGCCGACCGGTCGACGTTTCCGCGCGCTCTCCAGGGATCGGTGTGTTGTCTTCCGCAGCCATGACACTTTCCTATTGCGCGATAGCGGGTTGCGCCTTGACGACACGCTCGACGGACGGTGACGTCGTGTTGGTCTCGGGGTTGATGCCGACGCGGTCGTAGGCCTCGTTGAACACGCACAGCACATCCCCTCCCCGGCGCAGGATGAACTTGCGGCTGATGGCGTGAACCAGCACCAGATTGCCGTCGACGGATTTTGGAACCAGGCCCTCGGTGCCGTCGGAGTTTTCCATGTAGATCGCCGGCATTTCCTGATTGCCGGTAAAAGCGAAAGTGGTGACTTTGCCGTTGTCATAGACGGCCTGCGGTTCGAGTGACACGGAACCTTGCGCCGAATAGCGCCAGTTTCGCGGCCCATAGACCTCGTGGAGCGCGAGCACCCGGTCCGCCCGACCGGCCTCAGCAGCCTGGGCACGGGCGGCGGCCTTCTGACGGCGCCGTTCCGCCTCATCGGCCGGGTAGCGGTACTTCACGTAAAAATAGGTGTTCTGTCCGGCTTCGACCGTTCCGTCCCGCACCGTCAGTTCCATCTGATAGCTGCGGGTGGATCCGTCGCGCCTTGCCGTCACAACCGAGATATTGGTCACCGGCTGATGTTCCCGCGGCTTCAGGAACAGGATGTTGCCGGCCGGCGCCACCTCCCATGCAACGCTGTTGCCAAGGGCGACATGGGCAATCTCCTCGTCGGCGGCAAACTCGATCTGCACCGACGACCGCAACGTCCCGACGATCCGTGTGATGTTGTAGGGCTGATAATCGACGAAGCGGATACGGCTGTCCTTTGATGCGCTGCGGGGAATTTCCAGGGCAACCGCCGTCGATGAAAGACAAAAGCTGAAAACAGAGGCGATCAGTAATATCTGTTTCAATCGACGGCCTCCGGATCGGCACGATATTCGCTGACGGCAAAGCCCAGGGGATTGACCAGCCGGTCGGTGGAGGACATCGGCGCGTTGACATAGGAAAAGGTGAGCGTTGCGACCCAGTGCGTGGTGCTTACGTCGTCTCCGCGGGTGTTCGTGCGCATGTAGCGCACGGAGGCCACGTTTGCATTGATCAGGGAGATGGAAACAATGCTGATGCGCGCCGTCGCGCTGCGGCCGTAGATATTCTGCGGAGATTGCGGATTGCTGCCTCGGTAGACAGTCGCAAAACGCGTCTGCTCCGGCTGCGTGGAGAGCAAGGCAACGATCCGGAAATTCTCCTCGGCCTCGCTCCAGACATAGCCTTCTCTCGCGCGCACATACTTGGCGGCGAAATATTTGGTGACGGCCTCATCATAGCTC
>NZ_JABEPH010000588.1:0-2273 GCF_013004495.1 Rhizobium sp. SEMIA 4085 | reverse complement strand
GGCTAATGCTGCCGAAATCGCCGCGCTGAAGGTCGAGAGGGAAGCCCTTGCGCAGCGCGTCTTCAAGCTTGAAGAAGAACTGGCTCTCGCGCAGTTGCATCGTTTTGCGCCGCGCAGCGAAAAGCATATGGATCGCCTCTTCAACGAAGCCGAGCAGAGCGCCCTTGAGGGGGATGAGGACAGCGACGACATCGATGAGGCCGATGCCGTTGATCATCCGCACACAGGACTGCCGGACACCGAAAAAAGCCGGAAGGCAAGAAACCCGGCCGCAGACCGCTGCCGGAGAACCTGCCGCGCCAGGGCGTCGAATATGACCTTGCCGACGACCAGAAGGTCTGTCCGTGCTGCAGCCACCCGCTGCATCGGATGGGCGAGCTCGTTACCAAGCAGCTTCACATCGAGGTGAAGGCCACGGTTCTGCAGAATGCCCGGGCCAAATATTCGTGCCGAAACTCGACCGCACCGGCATCAACACGCCTGTTGTCATCGCGCCGATGCCGAAGCAGCTGCCTTCCAGGCAGCATCGCCACCGCTTCGACGCTGGCCTTCGCGCTCGTTCATAAATATGTCGACGGCACGCCGCTCTATCGTTTGTCGCAGGTCTTTGAGCGCGCCGGGGTTCCGGTCAGTCGCGGCGCTTTGGACCAATGGGTGATCGGTTCGAGCGAGAAACACCTGTATCGTATCTATAATGTGCTGAAATCGCGACTCCAGTCCCAGACCGTCATCCATGGCGACGAGACCACGGTTCAGGTGCTGAAGGAAGCGGGCAAAGAAGCTACCAGCACGTCGTATATGTGTTGGGGTGGACGGCCCCCGAACGGCATCGAAACGTGCCAGAGTGAGTCGTTAAGATCTCAAACAAAGGGAGCCGTCCGTGGACAAGATTACTCGTATCGGCATCGATACGTCAAAGCATGTCTTTCAACTGCATGGCGTGAACGCCGCCGAGAAGCCGGTCTTGCGCAAGAAAATGCGCCGCAAGGAATCGATAGATTTCTTGACGACCTGCCCGCCAACCGTGATCGCCATCGAAGCTTGTGGCGGTTCCCATCACTGGGCTCGGCTGCTGACCTCGCTCGGGCATGAGG
This sequence comes from Rhizobium sp. SEMIA 4085, assembly GCF_013004495.1. NCBI lineage: Bacteria > Pseudomonadati > Pseudomonadota > Alphaproteobacteria > Hyphomicrobiales > Rhizobiaceae > Rhizobium > Rhizobium sp. SEMIA 4085. Next base: position 1,179 of record NZ_JABEPH010000588.1, on the reverse strand, counting down.
TGAAAATGATCGCGCCGCAGCTCGTGAAGCCTTACGTCAAGCGGAGTAAGAACGACGCCGCTGACGCTGAGGCGCTGTGCGAGGAGATGAGCCGTCCGACGATGCGGTTTGTGCCGGTCAAGACGGTCGATGAGCAAGCGGCACTCATGGTGGTCGGCGTCCGGGGTCGTTTGATCCGCAACCGTACCCAACTCGCCAATGCTATCCGCGGCTATGCCGCTGAATTCGGCATTTCCGCCGCCAAGGGCCTGGCCCATATTCCTTTGCTTCTTGAACGGATACAGGCCGACGCGACGGTGCCGGAATTGGCACGGGAATTGTTCGCGAGTCAGGCAGAGGAATACGCGCAACTGGAAGAGAAGATTGCCGACGTGGATGCGAAGCTCAAGGCATGGCAGCGTACCGATGAACGCAGCAAACGCCTCAACAGAATTCCCGGCATTGGCCCGATCGGCGCGGCGCTTCTGATCATGAAGACACCGGCGCCGGAACTATTCCGATCCGGCCGTCAGTTTGCCGCCTGGATTGGGTTGACGCCGAAGGACCACTCGACCGGCGGTAAGCTGCGCCTCGGCCGCATCACGCGAGCAGGCGATGAGGCATTGCGAGCGGTGCTGGTGGTCGGAGCAACCACTGTCATTCAGCATGCACGGCGATCTGGCAAGGCTTCTCCATGGTTGACCGAACTGCTGAAACGCAAGCCGCCGAAGCTTGCAGCCGTCGCCCTCGCCAACAAGATGGCGCGTATCGCCTGGAAGATCATGGTGTCTGGAGAGACATACAACGTAAAGTTAGCGCCAGCGCTGATGGTCAACGCCGCATGAAGATCGGCAACGTATAGAAAGTCTAGTCCTTCAATCCGCGTGCTGATGCCAGAACTTGCAAGATAGGAGCAGATGGTGTGATCAATCGATCCACGACGTGAGACACTCCGTATAGGCCCATGGCCTTCTACAAGGTCGTGTATGTGTTTGGGGCTCACGTTGCGGAAACCATCTTGGCCAGCGTTCATGTGCGAGCGCAACAACAGGCCGGACGTATGGACGCAAGCGATGCGGTCAAAATCATCTCAAAAATATCTTGCGAGCAGGGGGGCCGTCCACGTATGCCTATCGCAGCGGCGAGGGCAGCGAACAGACAACGGAGCTGTTCGCTGATCAGCCCGGGCGCGGGCAGGAA
>NZ_JABEPH010000587.1:0-2279 GCF_013004495.1 Rhizobium sp. SEMIA 4085 | reverse complement strand
GTCTCCCGCTGTCTGATTGAGGTGCGTAACCTCGGCTGTCAGGACACTTTGTCAAGGATGGATTGGCGCATGATCGGACCCCCTTTAGTCAAAGCAGCCATTGCGAATGTGTATCTCGTAGGCAAGCGCCGATTCGCAATTACGCACGCTTTTCAGGCTCTTTATTGCGGCGAAGGTTAAACGCCCAAGCGCGCGCGAACCTTGCCATAGAACAAAAGTTTGACGAGCGAACCTCAGCGCACTCCCCATGCCCGAAACCGGTCAGCTCCCTGAGCCCAAGCTCCTCGACGATCCTGAGCGCCGTCCGCGGAGTCACTTTCAGCGTTTGGGCGATCATGCCGGCCGAGACCAGCGGCCGCGAAATCACGAGCTCGAACAGATCAGGCAGATTTGAGGACGATCGTCGGCCGACCAGGCGCCGCTCCATCATCTGTTTTGCGAGCACCAGCCGGTCGTGCTCCCGGAGGCCAAGCTCGGCGGCCGCAATGATGCCATTGACGATCGCCAGCAGGCGGGTGTCGCGCGCGCGATGCCGGCGCTCGACGGGGATGGATTTGAAGCCGAGATTGACGGCGGCCAGATGCGCCGCGGTCGTCGAGCCCGCTTGCCGCAGCCGAGCCAGGGCGCATGTTGCCGGACCTGCAGATCGTTCCAGGCATCAAGCAACAGCCCGGCCCGCAATACCGGCGGCAGACCCTCGGTCTCCTTCAGCACGACCAGCCATTCGTCAAGCCGCTCGTCTTCGTCCCAGTCGAGATCGTAGACCAGCGGATCCTTGGCCCGAGCTGCGCCGGGCGTCTTTGCTTTTGCAATGGCGGCGACCGACAGGGCCAGCACCGCATCGATGGCGGCGAGCTCGGCCTCGAATGGGCTGGTGACGTCAGAACCCTCCGCTCCCTCCCCTTCCGGCACCGCATTGTCACCATGCTCGGCTCCGATCTTTCCCACAGCGCCGTCGTCACCAAAAGATGGTACAGGCCAAGCCTGCCCGCGCAGGGCGGCGATGCGCCGGGGCTTTCAGCACGTCGCGGGTAATCGTCAGTTCGTGGGTCGGCGCTCGGACATCGGCGCCAGCGTCGTGAAGGACCAGGTCTTCGAGATGCACGAGTTCGCCATCGATCCACTGCGAGGCGAAGTGGGTGCGCTCGAGGAAGCCGGCGCCGACTGTCGAGCGGGCAATGCGCTCATCCAGGCGAGCGATAGCGGACGAGGCGTCGAAATCGGCCGCAACAGGCCCTGTGATGTGCAACTTGGCTAAATCACAACGCATTGAAAACACAGTAAATAATTTGTTAAACGGATGCTATCGCGTAATTAGCATCCGTTACCGGATGGACTGCTTCAGGCCACGCCTGGCTTCCGATAAGTAATGCGTATCGGATTGAACAAGCGCCATTGTTCCAGGATCGGGGGATCCGCCGGAAAACCCGGGCTTTTTTGGCCAATTTTCTACCAGGATCGGTGGATTTTTCTGCCCTGCTTGAGTTGACTGCCTGCCGTCACGAAGCCCCGCCCCTCATTTCTCAGCGCCGAAGCTCGCATGCGGCGACAAGGCGTGGTCGCTCTGCTTCAAAACATCTGGTTTTGCGTGTTTCGGCCACAGCAGGCTGCTGGCGCGATTTCTCGAACTCCGACGACCCGGCGGTCGTCGAAGGTAAGATTTCAGGCTCTACGGCCTCTAATTCAGCTGGTAAAACACGCTTGCAAAGGAACGTTTACTGATACATTCTTTATTTGTACAAAACGCCTTTAAAAGACCGCGAGATTCCATGGCGAGAGCTGCAACCTCCAATCCCCTCCCCCCGCCGCAGAGGTTGATTGGATACGCGCGCGTCTCGACGGACGACCAACTCAACGATGCCCAGGTCGACGAGTTGCGAGCGGCCGGTTGTCATCGCATCCATCAGGAGCACGGATCCGGCGCATCACGGGCCAGGCCGATCCTGACGAAGCTTCTCCGGGAACTTGTCGCGGGCGACGCCCTCGTCGTCGTCCGCCTGGACCGGCTGGCGCGTTCCGTTAGCCACTTGCTTGACGTCATCGAAGACCTCGAGAAACGAGGCGTTCACTTCCGTTCCCTTCGCGATCCAATCGACACCGCGACGCCGCAAGGCATGTTTTCTCTCCAAGTGCTAGGTGCCGTAGCCCAGCTCGAGCGTGCGCTGATCGCGGAGCGAACCAAAGCCGGCATAGCGGCAGCTAAGGCACGCGGTCGGCTCGCTGGGAACCCTGGACTTCGCGAGCGCCGACCGGAAGCGGTCCGCGCTATCTCAGCGGCC
>NZ_JABEPH010000586.1:0-2279 GCF_013004495.1 Rhizobium sp. SEMIA 4085 | reverse complement strand
GTGGAGGTGGTGGGCGGCCTGGGTGGAGAATTCACGCACCGTCAAATGGGAGTGAAGGCCGAGAACGGCCGCGGAGAGGCAGACGAAGGAGTGAAGGGCCGCCACGAGCTGCGGCATGCCGGTCATTTCGACACGCCGCGCCATGACCGCGCCAATGACCGCACCGAACACGAGCATGCCGATGAGCACCGTCGAAAGGCCAACGCCCGGCCCGAAGACCGTCGCAATGGCGGCGATCGCCATGCCGACGATGCCGTACCATACGGCGCGCTTGGCGCTTTCCTGGCCCGAAAGCCCGCCAAGCGCGAGGATAAAGAGAACCGAAGCCGCTATATAAGCGGCGGTCTGGATACCGATAGACATTGTAAAATCCCCCGCGCCCCGATCAGGACTTCTGGAACATGTTCAGCATGCGGCGCGTCACCATGAAGCCGCCGACGATATTGATCGTCGCGATCGCCACGGAAGTGGCCGCAAGAGCGGTCACCAACCAACCGCCCGCCGTGATCTGCAAGAGCGCGCCGATGATGATGATGCCGGAGATGGCGTTGGTGACGGCCATGAGCGGCGTATGCAGCGAGTGCGAAACGCCCCAGATCACCTGGAACCCGACGAAGCAGGCAAGTGCGAAAACGGTGAAATGGCCCATGAATGCCGGCGGCGCAAAGGCACCGATGAGGAGCATGGCCAGCCCGCCGACGATCAGAAGCCCGACCTGATTTCGCGTCGCAGCCTTGAAGCCGGCGGCCTCTGCGGCCCGCTTTTGTTCAGGAGTCAGCTCCTTGGCCTTTTCCTTGGGTTTCTGCGCCGCGATCGCCTGGATCTTGGGCGGCGGCGGCGGATAGGTAATTTCGCCCTGGAAAGCGACCGTCGCACCGCGGATCACGTCGTCTTCCATGTTGTGGACGATGACGCCATCCTTCTTAGGGGTCAGATCCGTCATCATGTGGCGGATGTTGGTCGAATAAAGCGTCGACGACTGTGCAGCCATGCGGCTTGGGAAGTCGGTATAGCCGATGACGGTGACGCCGTTGTCCGAGATGATCTTCTGGTCCGGTACGGTCAGGTCGCAATTGCCGCCGCGCTCGGCGGCAAGGTCGATGATGACCGAGCCCGGCTTCATCACGGCCACCATGTCGGCAAGCCAGAGCTTCGGCGCGTCGCGGCCGGGGATCAGCGCCGTTGTGATGACGATGTCGATGTCAGGCGCGATTTCGCGGAACTTCTTCAGTTGCGCCTCGCGGAACTCGGGCGAGGAGGGCGCGGCATAGCCGCCCATCGCAGCGCCGTCTTGCTGCTGTTCCTCGAAGTCGAGGAAGACGAATTCCGCGCCCATGGATTCGATCTGCTCGGCGACTTCCGGCCGCACGTCGAAGGCATAGGTGATAGCGCCGAGCGAAACGCTGGTGCCAACCGCGGCAAGACCGGCAACGCCCGCACCGATGACCAGGACCTTGGCCGGCGGGATCTTGCCGGCGGCCGTCACCTGGCCGGTGAAGAAGCGGCCGAAATTGTTAGCCGCCTCGATCACGGCGCGATAGCCAGCGATATTGGCCATGGAAGAGAGAGCGTCCATCTTTTGGGCGCGAGAAATGCGCGGCACCATATCCATGGCAATCACGTTGGCACCGGTCGCTTTCGCCTGGTCCAGAAGATCTTTATTCTGTGCCGGATAGAAGAGCGAGATCAGCGTCGTTCCGCTCGAAAGCCTCGCCACTTCGCTCGGTTCCGGCGGCCGCACCTTGGCGATCACGTCGGCGCTTGCAAAGAGCATTTCGGCGCTGTCGACAACCGTCACCCCGGCAGCACGGTAGGCATCGTCCGAGAAGCCCGCACGTTTGCCGGCGCCGGTTTCGATGGCGCATCGATATCCGAGTTTCTGAAGCTGTCTGGCGCTGTCGGGCGTCATTGCAACGCGCGCCTCTCCTTCGAGCCTCTCTCGAGGCGATCCTATCAGCACGTATCCCTCCTTGATTATAGAAAGTCACTTGATGTCTAAGCGACGCTTGGTGTCGGTGCGGCTGAGGCCGAACCAATGAAAACCTTCGCGTCGCAATCTGACGATTGGCCTCAATAAATCACGACGCCGCGGATGCTTTCGCCCTTGTGCATGAGTTCGAAGCCCTTGTTGATGTCTTCGAGCGGCATCGTCTGGGTGATCATCGGATCGATCTGGATCTTGCCTTGCATGTACCAGTCGACGATCTTCGGCACGTCGGTGCGGCCGCGCGCGCCGCCAAAGGCGGTGCCCACCGCGCTGCGGCCGGGGACCAGCTGGA